>JAQGPE010000403.1 GCA_028293225.1 Akkermansiaceae bacterium
CGCGAGGATCGTCGGGCCGCTCGGACGCCGGGGATCAATGGTGGATGCGTATCCGATGCGCGCGGCATTCTTCCGGCGCTCGGCTTCCTTCACCGCTGCGATGTCAGCCCCGCTCTCACGAACGGGAGGAGGCGCGGGAGTGGCGGGAATCGCTTTGGGCACCAGACGCTCCGCTCTCGATCACGAAGCGGAACCGGTCACAGCCAGCCATGTAAAGGACACGCCCCGCTTTGGTCGTGGTCAGGTCAAACTCCAGCGGGTCTTGATCTCCAGTCTCCTTGAAGAGAGGGAAAACAGCGTCGAAGCCCTCGAAGCTTTCTTCTGGCCGCAAGACCCCAGTGCCGAGAGCGCCAGCAGCGAAAACGAAAATGTAACGCTGGCCGGGAACCGTCTTGACGTAGCCAGACGCTCCATTGCCGGTGAAGTCCACAACGAGCCGAGTCATGCCCGCCACCATGCGGACGTTCCACGGGCCGGACAATATCGCTCAGGCCTTCCCGACACGACATCTAGTGGGGGTAAGGCCTTTATTCCTTCGCCGATGATCGCTCGAAAGAGCTTTCCGAACTCAGGATCCGCGACCTCAAGGCGGTTCGCCTACCACGCATGGCTTCCCGCAGCCAGCGCCAGAGAGGACGCGCGTAGGGAAGAGCTGCGTGCGGCACGAGAGCAGAAGAAGGCGCTGGGACTTTCCCCAACCCCGCCCTTCGCCCGCTTCGAAAAGGCTCTGAAGAATGACCACAGCGCTCTTGAGGCCATCGACGACGAGCAGCCGAAACGCCGGAAAACCTTCAAGCGCCTGGAGGGGGCCATGCGATGAGCATTGCCGAAGAAGAACGCGAACTCACCCGACGCCTGAAAGTGCAGCAGGAGTGTACCGGAATTCCGGTGAACGACCTGCGGCGAATGTGCCTTCGTGCCGGGTTGAAGGACCTGGAGGAGGGGAATCTGAAGATCGTGCCCGTGAAACCCCTGACCCCTTCCGCGCCATGAGCCACGAACTCTTTCACCGGCACGGCGATCTTCACAATCACGTCGCCGGACTCCTGTTCAAATGGGAAACCGAGATCATCCGCGATTTCGCTGTCGGGGACAGCCTGAACGCTTTCTGGAGCCTTCAGATCGAATTCGCCAAGCAAGCCTGCATGGTCGCGATCGAGTTCAACCTGATCTCGTCCGATGACTTCACGCTGATCGAGAAGGCGCTCGGGATACTGAAGGCCCAGTACCTTCGCCACCAGATCCGGAAGGGCTGGAACATTGACCGGGAGGGCAGGGCATTCGCCCGCGCGCTCGGCTCCCTTCTGCTGGCCTGCTGCCCGGATCAGAATGCGGCCGAGTTCCGCGAAGCCGCCAACCGCTATGCACGCCGAGCAGCATGAATGCACCGATCCGGCTGCATGCCCCTCCGGAGCCGGAGGAAGCCACCGAATCCGCGATGGACCGCATCAAGCCGGAATACTTCCGGCTATGGCGCCAGATCACGTTCGGCGATCACGAGGAGCTGGAGAGCCCCCAGCTCTGCGAGATCCAGGACATCTGGGAGAGCTTCGGCGAGGTTTCGATTCACACCGATTCCGCTCGCTGGGTGGAGCGCCTGCGCACGACCGGCGCCGCCGCCGATCGCATCCTCGGCACTGGAGCGTGGGAATACATCCTCTACCAGGGCCGCGACTACCTGGAAGCCCGCGACCACGACGCCCGCGAGAAGTGGCGGAAACGGGCCGCGCAGATCAAGGCCACCCCGAATCCCGCAATCCGCAAGATCCGCGAGCAATCGCTGGCCAAGGAAATCGCGGCCCACTTCACCGCCTTCGCCCGCGAGCAACGCAGTTAGACCCATCTTTATGCCAAACCGAATGATCCGCGACTGGACCGACTCTCTCAAATTCGACGGGATTTCCGCCGAAGCCGAGAGGCTGTTCACGCGGTTGGTCGAGGGCTCATCGCTCGTCTCGGCAGCACTTGAGGGAACGACCCAAGTCCGGAGCACGCATGACCTGGTCGTGGCGAGCCTGGCCCGTTTCGAGGACCGGGTGAAGGGTCGGCTGTCGCCGATGGGGATTCCGACTCTGCCGGATCTGGATCACCGGCTCCGCGGAATGCATCCCGGCCGCCTGTGGGTGATCGGTGCCTATCCGTCCGGCGGCAAAAGCCTGCTGGCGTCACAGATCGTGACGGACGCGGCGATGGAAGGCGTCCCGTCGGCATACATCACCCTGGAGATGTCCGAGGATGACCAGACCGACCGGATGCTCATTCAGGCGGGCCGCGTCGATTCGAAGACCTTCATGGACCCGGGAAAGGTTCCGGCAGTGGTGTTCCTCACTCAGACCCGCGCCGGGGCAAAGCGGCTGGTCGATTCGAAGATCCAGGTCGTGCGCCCGCCCAAGCGAACGCTCGGGATGGTTCTCGGGGCGATCTACCGGGTGCACCGCGAACTCGGGGCGAAGGTCATCGCAATCGATTACTTCCAACTCATCACGGTGCCAGGGAAGAAAGCCCGGACGCGGGAAGACGAAGCGTCGGAGATCTCGCACGCGCTCCAGAACATCGCCGGCGAACTCGGCGTCACGCTGCTGATCCTGACGCAGCTCAATGCCGACGGAGACACGAAGCACGGGCGGGTGATCGAGGAAGACGCGGACGTGTTCCTGACAATCGACCAGGACCGCAACCGGGAGAGCGAGACCTACAAGAACCACACCGGCATGACGCTGGTGAAGGATCGCCACACCGGCTGCGGAGGGGAGCGCATCCCGCTTTTTCTCAACAGGAGTACGCTGCGGTTTCAGACCGGAACCTTTCCGGACAAGGGCGAGAAGCAATCGAAGAGACGCACCCGATGAATCACCGCCTCGTCCTCACCACGCAGCAAAGCGAGTACCTCGACAAGGTCGGGCCTCACTTCGCCGTGGTGACAATCGGGAGCTACCCGGACGCCGCAGGGCTTCGGGTGCTGCATCTGGTGGAATGCAGCAAAGAAGTCGCCGAAGCCGCCTGTTCGGTGGCTCTCGGCGAAGCCACCGCCAGACGTCTCCGGGTTCAATCGACGAACCCGGAGTGACTTTCCCAAAAGCATGAATCCCACCTTGAAATCCGAGAGAACCCGAAAGCTGACTGCCATCGTGACCGCGGCTTGCGATCGCTTCGGCTGCGACTGGCGCGAAGTGATGAGCCGTGATGCCAGACGGCGAGGAAGGCCGGAAGTAGCCCGTGCGCGCGTCGTAGCTCAAGCGGCCTGTGTCTGCTGCGGAATCCCGATTGCGGTGACAGCTCAGGCATTCCGGCGAACCCGGCGAACCATTCACGGGGCGCTTGTCTCGGTGAGGCGATCGTAAACAATGTCGTCAGTATATTTCCCCACCACACTCGGCCTTGCTCCAGCGA
>JAQGPE010000729.1 GCA_028293225.1 Akkermansiaceae bacterium
GTGGATGAGAGAAATGAGAAATTCATCTCTCATTCAAAAATCAGTTAATCAGCAAATCAGTCCAATCAGTGAACCCATAGCCCGAATCTCCGTTCAGTCATTCTCTACCCCAAGCTCCAAACTTTGCGCCCTTCGCGTCTTTGCGGTTCCATTTCTTCAGCCCTTCGTCATGCGGAAACCAACTCCCCCGCCGCAACCCGCAGCGCCTTCGCCGCCGCCACCATGTTCACCAGCGCCGGCTCGACCTCCGCCCAGCCGCGGGTCTTCAGGCCGCAGTCCGGATTAACCCACAGATTCCCTTCCGGGATCACGCTGCGCGCCTTCACCATCAGGTTCTCCATTTCCTGCGTCGCCGGCACCCGCGGCGAGTGGATGTCATAGACGCCCGGCCCGATCTCGTTCGGATACTTGAATTCCACAAAGGCCTCCAACAGCTCCATGTTCGAGCGCGAGGTCTCGATGGTGATCACGTCCGCGTCCATATCGGCGATCGCCCCGATGATGTCGTTGAACTCCGAGTAGCACATGTGCGTATGGATCTGGGTCTCATCCTTCACCCCGTTGGCGGTGAGGCGGAACGACTCCACCGCCCAGTCCAGGTATTCCTGCCACTCCGACTTGCGCAGAGGCAGGCCTTCCCGCAGCGCGGCCTCGTCGATCTGGATCACCCGCACGCCGGCCTTTTCCAGATCCAGCACTTCATCGCGCATCGCCAAAGCCAGTTGCTTGCACGAAACCGAGCGCGGCTGGTCGTCCCGCACGAAGGACCAGTTCAGGATCGTGACAGGACCGGTCAGCATGCCCTTCATCGGACGGCTCGTCAGCGACTGCGCGTAGGTGCTCCATTGCACCGTCATCGGCTGCGGGCGGATGATGTCGCCGAACAGGATCGGCGGCTTCACGCAGCGCGAGCCGTAGGACTGCACCCAGCCGAACTGGCTGAAAGCATAGCCGTCCAGCTGCTCGCCGAAATACTCCACCATGTCGTTGCGCTCGAACTCGCCGTGCACCGGCATGTCGATCCCGATCTCGTCCTGCCAGGCCACGCACTTGCGCGTCTCCTCCTTCAAAAACGTCTCATACTCCGCCTCGCCCAGCGTGCCCTTCTTCCACTTCGCCCGCGCCGCGCGCACCTCGGCGGTCTGCGGAAAGGACCCGATCGTGGTGGTCGGGAACAGCGGCAGCTTCAGCTTGGCGCGCTGCAGCTTCTGGCGCTCCGGAAACGCTGACGCACGCCGGCTGTCCGCAGGCGTGACCGCCGCGAGACGCTCCTTCACCGCCGAGTTATGAATGCGCGGGCTTTCCCGGCGGCGCTGCTGACTCGCCCGGTTTGCCTCCAGCGCGGCGGCATCCTCTTCACTCGCCAGCAGGTTCCGCAGCGTCACCACCTCGACCAGCTTCTCGTCGGCAAAGGCCAGCCAGTCCCTGATCTCCGCATCCAGCTTCTTCTCTCCGGCCAGCGTGACCGGCGAATGCAGCAGCGAGCAGGAAGCCGACACCCACAGCCGCTCCGCCCCCACCTTCGCCTCGGCCTTTTTCAGCAGCGCCAGCGAGGCTTCAAAATCGTTCTTCCAGATGTTCCGCCCATCCACCACACCCAGCGACAGGATCTTCCCCTCCGGGAACGCCGCGATCAAGGCATCCACCTCCGCCTCGCCGCGCACCGCATCGTAGTGCAGCGCCGCCACCGGCAGGCTCAGGAACAGCGGCAGATTGTCGCGCAGTTCGCCGAAGTACGTCGCCACCAGTAGTTTCGCGGAGCCCGCCGCCCGCGCCAGCCGCCCGTAGCTGGCCGCAAAGGCCTCGCGCTGCCGCTCATCCAAATCCAGCGCCAGCACCGGCTCGTCGAGCTGGATCCACTCCGCGCCCTCCGCCGCCAGACGGCCGAGGATTTCCTCATACACCGGCAGCAGCCTCTCCAGCAGCTCGAAGCGGTCGAACTCCGGGTTCGCCGGGTCCTGCACCTTGCCCAGCGTCAGGTAGCTGACCGGCCCGATCAGCACCGGCTTGGCCCGCAGCCCCAGCGCCTTCGCCTCGGCGAATTCGTCGAAAATCTTCGTGTCGGAAAGCTTGAACTCCGTCGCCGCGCGGAACTCCGGGACGATGTAGTGGTAGTTGGTGTCGAACCACTTGGTCATCTCACCGGCGAAGCCCGCCGTGGTCCCGCAGCTCCCGCCGCTGCAATCGGCAGCACCCTCCGCCTTGGTCTCGCGGGCGCCGCGGGCGATCTGGAAACGCACGTCCAGCCCCGCGTTCTTCCCATCCCACGCGAAACGCGCCGGCACGTTGCCGAACAGGCAGGCCGCATCCAGCACCTGGTCGTAGAAGGAAAAGTCATTGCACGGCACCAGCTCGATCCCCGCCGCCGCCTGCTTCCGCCAGTTACGCTTGCGCAGGTCCCTGCCGATCGCCTCCAGCGCCGCCCGCGGGATCTCGCCCTTCCAGTACAGCTCGGTGGCCTTCTTCAGTTCGCGTTGTTCCCCGATGCGCGGGTATCCCAAAAGGTGCGTGTGCGTGCTCATTCCGGCATCCACCGTAGGGCCCCGCCGCATCATTACGGTAGCGCATTGTTTTTATGATGGTCATTCAAAAACGTGATGATCATTTTTCCCGCCATCATGATCGAACTCCGGCATCTCAAAGCCCTGGTCGCCGTCGCCGAAACCGGCAATCTCTCGAAGGCCGGCAAACGCCTGAATCTCTCCCAGCCCGCCCTCTCCCACCAGATGCGCGCCCTGGAGGAACACGTCGGTGCCGAGCTCTTCCAGCGCAAGAGCAGCCCGCTGAAGCTCAGCCCGGCCGGCGACCGCCTGCTCACCACCGCCTACCAGGTCGAGAAGCTCATCATGCAAAGCGAGCGCGACCTCGCCCGCATCGCCGAGGGCAAGGCCGGCCAACTGCGCATCGCCGTGGAGTGCCACTCGTGCTTCGACTGGCTCATGCCCAGCATGGACGCCTTCCGCGAGGGCTGGCCGGAAGTGGAAATGGATCTGGTCTCCGGCTTCCAGCCCGATCCCGTCGGCCTGCTGAACGAAGACCTCGCCGACCTGGTCATCGTCTCCAGCGCCAGGCCGCGCCCGGGCATCGTCTACCACCCGCTCTTCCGCTACGAGGTCCTGGCCCTGGTCGCCAAGAACCACCCCTACGCCACCAAGGCCTTCCTCACCGCCAGGGATTTCGCGAAGCAGACACTCGTGACGTATCCCATCCCCGACGACCGCATCGACGTCATCCGCGAAGTACTACGTCCGGCCAACATCGACCCGCCGCGCCGCAGGACCGAGCTGACCGTGGCGATCCTCCAGCTCGTCGCCAGCCACCGCGCCATCGCCGCCATGCCCGGCTGGGCCGTCCAGCCCTTCCTGGACCGCAACTACGTCGCCTCCCGTCCCATCCGCAAAAATGGCCTCTTCGCCAATCTCTACGCCGCCACCACCGCGGAGCGCGCCGCCTCCGTCTACATGACCGAGTTCCTCGACACCATGCGCCGCATCAGCTTCTCCAGCCTCAAAGGCATCGAACTCGCCGAGTAAAAACAGCCCTCCGCCCCATGCCTGCCAAGTGGCTGACACGTCCCGTGGCTGCTCGGAAAGCTCAAGGCCGCAGGCCGCACATCATCAACTCGCCTTGCACAAGACCACACCCTCCGTGCTGCGGGACGCCTGTCGAAGGTGGCTGAAGCGGGACGCATCAGCCACCGTCGACAAGCGCCGCGCGGCACCCGTCCGGCAACAGCATTCCACCCTCCATGAACCACCCCCTCCGCCGCTCCCGCCTCTTCTGGTCCGGGCTCCTGTCCATCATCTTCCTGATCTGGGCTTGGTCCGACTCTCGGAATAACAGCACCACCTTCGGCGGCGGCCCGGTCGCCATCACCAGCGCCAACAGCCTGATCATGGTCACACTGAACAACAGCGTGCCTTGGCCCATCGATGGAAGCCGGCTGCCCATCCCCGCAGCCGACCGCCGCGAAAGCTTCCCGAGCGCCGGTCGCCGCGAATTTGCCGTCGATGAGGTGAAATTCGAATTTGTCTGGGTGCCCTACTTCCCGGTCATCTCCGTCCTTAGTGTGCTCTGGCTCGGCCTGCTCCTGGGCCGCACGCTCGTCCGCCGCCGCCGCTCTCGCCAGCACAATCCTTCCACCCCATGACCTACCCCCTCCACCGCTCCCTCCTCTTCTGGTCCGGCCTCTTCTGCGTCGCCTTCCTCCTCTGGGCCTGGACGGATTCCGGCACTCATCGATCCGGCGCCAGCCTCCGCAGAGTCGCCATCATCAGCTCGGCCGGCCGGGTGACCTTCGCCGTGAATCTCGGCTTTCCCTGGCCCGAGACCGCCCAGCGCAATCTCCAATCCCCCAGCTCGGACAGCGGCATCCTCGCACAGCACGGTTACCATGAAATCCGCGAAGACGCCGTGAAAATCAACCTCTTCACGGTCAACTACCTCATGTTGATCGCCTTCTTCACCGCCGCCTGGCTCGCCCTCCTCCTCTGGCGCATCCGCCGCCACCGCCGCCTCGCCACCCCTCCGGAAAATCCCGGCGAAGAAGTCACGCCGCCCGCCGTATCAAGCAGCCACCCTCTCCCATGAAACCTCTGGCCCTCCTCCTGCTCCTCGGCCTCTCCTTCATCCCCGCCGCCCGCGCGGAGGCGTGGCCGGACCACTACATCGTGGCAGAAGGCGGCACCTCGCCCGATGACCGCTACGGCATCCTCTGGCTCGAAAAGGCCTACGCCCTGGATCACGACGGCCCGGAGGTCGACCGCGCTCTGCACACCAACTACCTGGTCGATCTGAAGACCAAAAAGGTCATCTCCGCCTTCACCTGTTCCAGTGTTTTCCAGGGCGCCAATCACAACACCCTGCAAACCATCTGGGCGGACGACGACTCCTGGTGCTTCGCCATCTACCAGAACAAGTGGTCCTTCAACAGCATCCACCTCCTGCAACTCACCCCACAGGGCGGCCTCAAAAGATCCATCGATATCGGCAAGCGCATCCTCGCCGCCGCCGGCCACACCGGCCTGGATTACGGATACTACGGCGCCCACGCAACCGGAAACGGCCGTCTCGAAATCGGCGCCACCGGCACCACCGAGCCAAAGTTTTTCATCGGCGGCAATCCACTGGACGAAGAGCGCCAAAAAAAGATCGTGAGCATGAACTTCGCCGGCGTCCTCGACCTCGCCACCGGCAAGTGGCTCTCCGCCCGCAGCCGCCCGCTTTCCTCTCAGGATTATCGCACCATCAGCGGCGGCCTCGATGCCGCCTGGGAGACCACCAGCTTGGTCCCCGGCGACCTCGGCCCCTCGAAATCCCGCACCGCGCTTCTGGAGACGTATCTCAACGATGTCTACGCCGCCCTCAAAATCCTCTACCCGCCCACCCGCTTCGAGGCCCTGAAACAGGAGCAGCTCCAGTGGCTGAAAACCCGCGGCGAACCCGGCAACCGCGCCGGCCACGAAAAGACCCGCGACCGCATCCGCGCACTCGGCGAGCGCGCCAACGCCGTCTGAAAAAATCGGCGCCCTGACCTCCATCCCCGCCCCGCCTCCGCGAACTTGTCATTCCCACCCGGAATCGCCTGAATGGCAGGCATGAAATCCCGCCTGCCCGCCCTGCTGCTCTCCCACGGGGCGGCGCTACTGGCCGGCTGCGCCGCTTTCGCCGCCTGGGGGAAATTCCATCCCCGTCCCCATCCGGCAGGCGCGCACGACTCCGCTCCCCCGCCATCGCCATCCCGGCCGCCGGCCCCGGAGAAAGCCCGCGCCGCCGCCGTCGCTCAAGTGCTGGCCAGCCTCCCCGGCCAGGCGGATCAGCCAGCTGCCGAGGCCAAACGCCGCAGCGATTTCCAGCAGGAGGTTCGCCGCGAGATCGCCCGCATGCAGACCAAGCCGGAAAACCTCCAGGCCGAGCTTGCCGCCGCCGTCCAGGCCGCCACCAGCGATGCCGCCGAGCAAAACTGGCAGCCCGGCCAGGGCTCCCCACGCGTCGCCGCCCTGCTCTATTTCTGGGGGCTCGATAGCCTCGGCCAGGTGCTGACCGCCCTCTCACCATGGCAGCGGGACGCCGCGACGGAAGCAGCCCTCCAGGCCGCGCTGGTCGAGCTCTACGCCGTGCTCGGCCGTGATGCGATGGTTGCTGAACTGAAAACCATCGGCGCCGCCCCCGTCCTGAAATTGATCGTCGCCGATCTACTCCAGTCCCCGGACCTCGCCGCCATCAGCCAGATCAAGGGACAGGTCGATGAGTCGTGCTGGACCCAGCTCCTCATGGGCCTCAGGGAGGACTGGCCCTTTTCCCGGCGGGATGAATTGCTGAAGCTGCTCATCCGGGAAGACCGCTCCGAGATCCTGCTCAATGGCGGCTCCCGCGGCCCGGAGTGGAACGCCTGG
>JAQGPE010000817.1 GCA_028293225.1 Akkermansiaceae bacterium
GGCAAGAATGCAGGCATCGTCCGGAGTTTCATCACCGTGGAGTTGCACCAGGTCGATGAGGCCCTCTTCGAAAAGCCGCTGCGGCAGGTCCACTCCGGCATTCACGAACACCCCGACGCGCAGGATCTTGCCTGCCTGATCCTGCAGGAACCCGGCAGCGCGCGGAGCCAGGTAGCGCTTGGACTGCGGCCAGAAATTCACCCCCAGGGCGTCAACGCCCAGCAGCGCCAGGCGGGAGGCGTCGTAGTCGGTCGTCACGCCGCAGATTTTCAGCGACGGGAACGAAGGATCCAGGAAGCGGGCGAGCACGAAGGGATCTTCGTAGCAGGTAGCGGACCTGCCAAGTGTCGAAACGGAGTTTCTCTTTGAAGCTTGGAACCGTGCGGTTGAGCATGGAATCTCCGGCTGTGGAGTTGATCCGGATTCGTGGTGCGCGACAGCACAACCTGAGGAACGTCGATGTCGATATCCCGCGGGGGAAGCTGGTGGTGGTGACCGGGCCCAGCGGCTCGGGGAAATCGTCGCTGGCCTTTCACACGCTGTTTGCCGAGGGGCAGCGGCGTTTCGTGGAGTCGCTGTCGGCCTACGCCCGGCAGTTCCTGGATCAGCTGGAAAAGCCGGATGTCGACTCGATCGAGGGGCTGAGCCCGGCGATCGCGATCGAACAGCGCAGCGGCGGGCTGAATCCGCGCTCCACGGTCGCGACCGTCACGGAGATCTACGAGCACCTCCGCGTGCTGTGGGCCGCGGCCGGGGTGCCGCACGACCCGGAGACCGGTGAGCGCCTGGAGCGCATGACTTCGGCGGACATCGTGATCGCGCTGGCGGAACAGCCGGAAGGCAGTCGCGTCATTTTGCTGGCTCCGGTGCCAAAGGAGGAGACCGCCGACCCGGAGCGCCTGCTCGGCGACCTGCGGCGGCAGGGCTTCGTCCGGGTGCGGGTCAATGGCGAGATTCATGAGCTGGACGAGGTCGAGAAGATCTGGCCCGACCGGGCAGTGGCCATCGAAGTGGTGGTGGACCGCCTGGTGATCCGGGCGGGTGGCGATGCCCGTCTGGCCGACTCGGTGGAGACGGCGCTGCGAATTTGCGGCAGCGAGGCGCGGGCGCTGATCCAGCAGCCGGAGGAGGATGTTTCCCGCGAGATTTCCTTCCAGACCAGCTACCGGAACGCCCGCACCGGCTTCATGATCGGCGAGCTGTCGCCGCGGCACTTTTCCTTCAATTCCCATCTCGGCGCCTGCCCGGTTTGCGAAGGGCTGGGGACGGAGACCTTCTGCGATCCGGTGCTGCTGCTGGGCGATGACGACAAGCCCCTGGCGGCCGGCGGCATCAAGGGTTGGTGGAAGGACAAGTCGCAGCGCTCCAAAGCCTTCAGCAAGGAGGCCGAGGCCATCCTGCGCATGCACGGCATCCCGGAGGATGCGAAATTTTCCGTCCTGACCCCGGAGGCAAAAGCGCTGCTTTTCCAGGGTGGTGTCCTCGATACGGGCTGGAAGATCGGCCTGGAGAAAAAAAAGCAGGTGAAGCGCTATGAGGGCCTGGCCGTGGAGGCGGAGCGCAAGCTGCGTGAAGCTCACTCCGAGGCGGTGCGGCGCCGGCTGGCCAAGGTGATGGCGGAGCGGCCGTGCCGGGTTTGCCACGGCAAGCGTCTGAAGTCCGAGGTCCTGGCAGTGAAGATCGCCGGGGCAGGGGAGCAGTGGCTCGGGATCCAGGACTTCTGCGGGCTGCCGGTCGATGACGCTCTTGCCTGGCTGGCGGGTCTGCAACTCCCGGCTGACCGGGCGGTGGTCTGCGGCCAGCTCGCCGATGAACTGAAACTGCGGCTGGGCTTTTTGAAGGAGGTCGGCCTGGGCTATCTCGGCCTGGAGCGTTCCAGCGGCACGCTGTCCGGCGGCGAGGCCCAGCGCATCCGCCTGGCGACCCAGCTCGGCAGCGGCCTGACCGGGGTGCTCTACGTGCTGGATGAGCCAAGCATCGGCCTGCATGCCCAGGACACCGGACGGCTGATCGCGGCTCTGAAGCGGTTGCGCGACCGCGGAAATACGGTAGTCGTCGTAGAACACGACGAGGAAATGATCCGCGCGGCCGACTGGATGATCGAGCTCGGACCCGGCGCGGGCCGGGAAGGGGGGCTGCTGTTAGGCAGCGCAACGCCCGCGGATTTCCCGGCCGATTCTCCGACCGCCCGCTGGCTGGCCACCATCCCGGCGCCCCGCGGCATCCGGGAAGGCCTGGCGCTGGATGCCGGTGAGCTGTGGATTCGCGGCGCCCGTGAGCACAATCTCCAGAACTTTGACGTGCGCATTCCGCTCGGCGGGATCGTCTGCATCTGCGGACCCAGCGGCAGCGGCAAGTCGACGCTGGCCGACGACATCCTGCTGCGGGCCCTGAAAAGGCATTTCAATGGCAGCGGCGAGCGTCCCGGGCTGCACGACAGCGTCGAAGGCATGCAGCAGCTCGGCAAGGTGGTGGCGGTGGACCAGTCTCCGATCGGCCGCAGTCCGCGATCGAACCCGGCTACTTTCACCGGGATGTTCGACCTGATCCGGGATCTCTATGCGAAGCTGCCGATGTCGCGCCAGCGCGGCTACGGCGCGGGGCGCTTCAGCTTCAACACCCAGGGCGGTCGTTGTGAGAAATGCGAAGGCGCGGGGGGCCTGCGGATCGAAATGCATTTTCTGCCGGACGCCTGGATTCCTTGCGTGGCCTGCGGCGGCAAGCGCTTCAACCGCGAGACACTCGAAGTTACCTTCAAGGGGCTCAGCGTCGCCGACGCCCTGGACCTTACCGTGGCGGATGCTTTGGGAGCGTTCGGTGCGGTGACAAAGATCCGGCGCATGCTCGACACCCTGCTGGAGTTGGGCCTCGGCTACGTCAAGCTGGGCCAGGCGGCGAACACTCTGTCCGGGGGCGAGGCCCAGCGCCTCAAGCTCGCGCTGGAACTCTCGAAACCGGCGGCGCCTCACACGCTTTATTTCTTCGACGAGCCAACCACCGGCCTGCATTTCGGCGATGTCGCGCGGCTGATGTCGGCCTTCTACCGCCTGCGCGACGCCGGCCACAGCATTCTGGTGGTGGAGCACCATCTGGATGTGGTCGCCGGGGCCGATCACGTGATCGATCTGGGACCCGGTGGAGGAAAAGAGGGCGGGCGGCTCGTGGCCGAAGGAACACCAGAGCACATTACGACGTTGAAGGATTCCCCAACGGGCCGGGCGCTGGCGGTGCGGCTCGGAAGGGAGATGAAAGGGAAAAAGCGTCCTTAGGGAGGCTTCTCTCCCGGCGAATCCGTCCAATGGTCTCCGGTGAGATTTCGGATCTGTTGAGGGTCAAACGCTACCTCTGTTTAAAGCGGCACGCGGGTAAATTGCAGTTGTTTTGCAACATTTACTCCCCAATCCGGATTAATGAGGCTAGCAGGAGCGAAGAAAGATGGTAGACTCCCCCCAATACGAATTGATAAATCAAGAAACAGGCTACCAGACAAAAATGGCGCAAGTAGTTGTGGAGGCGATCGTTAGGCGTTTTGAGATTCTTCCTGATGATCGGGTGGAAATCACCGATGTGGCGATCGCACCATCGGTTCCGCGCATCTCTTTCTGGTGCCGCTTCGAAATTGTTCGCAACGGCGCGATCACTCATACCGGGGCGCTGTTGGCCTGGTTCCTGGGCGAAGATTTGCCGCCGGTGCTGCAGTTTTTTCAGCAGTCCGTCTGAACCGACCGTGTGCCGCAGTGGCAGGGGCTGATCTCTCCGGTAGAAGAGGGGTGGAGTGGCCCTCCCGAAACCGAGGTCCCGGGAGGGCATAGGCTGTTACACACAGTTACACCCGCCGGGAGTCGCTTCAATGTCCCGAGAAGCGGCCATCCGGCGCCGGAATCTAATTGGAATTATTTTTGAACGCCAAGCAGATTTGATTGTCTCGGTTACTTCACTAACAGTGATCTGAATTAAAATGCAGATCATCAGTCAGTTAGAAAGATGGGGCAATTCGCCCGATGGGCTGGCCGGCTCCAGACGGCGGAAGGCTGTGCCTGCAAATACGACAGCCCCCGAGGTAATACCTCGGGGGCCGTCGATTTCGCCATCGGAAACGAGAGTATCCCCCCGGATCTCAAATTCCCTCAGGCATTTAGATCGAACGCCCGTTTTCCCCCCGGATACGCGGCGTTCGAATAGCCTGTATGACACCCGGATTTGCCCTTTATAGCAAGGAAATCCTTAAATTCACGCGATCACGGGGGATCGCAGGGCACGTGGCTGACTCTCAACGGGTAAGGAACCAGCCGGTGATGCTCATCCGGTTTTTTGCGGCGGGCAGCACCTCATGCCAATGATCGCCAGCCAGAAAAACCACCAAGGTACCCATGTGCGGCTCGATGATTTCAGAGGGACCATCCTGCTGGCCCTGCGTGGTCCAGAGCTTCAACTCCCCCCCATCGCCCGGCAGCCAGTGCTCATTGAGATAGAGGATGACCGTAAGAAGCCGCTCCTGAGTATTCTGGTGCCGGTCCAGGTGAGCCTTATAGAAAGCCCCCTCGGGGTAGATGGCAAAATGGCCTTCGAAGTCGAACAGGCCGAGATAGAACCGCTCGTTGAGGGCCAGGCGGAGCTGCTCCAGCTTCTCCAGGTAAATTTTCTGGAAAGGAGCCGCGTCCGCCGCGGCGTCGAGCCACAGCACGTGGTCGCGACGAATGTCTTCGCGGATGGCGAGACCCGCACCCTTGCCAACGCCGGCGCGGTGGAATTCCCCGCCTCTCCAGGCCGTGCGGCATTCCCCGGCGAGGGCGGGGCCTTCTTCGCGGGAGAGAAAGTTCGGGAGGATCGACCAGCCCTGTCGGTCGATGTCGGATAACAGGGCTGGGATCACAGACGAATGGTAAGGTCGGGAAGCCGGAGGGATCAGCCCTTGGCAGGGTGGATCACCTCGACTTCGACCGGCTTGCGCACCTCGTTCTCCAAGCCGCCCTTGCGGTTGCTCCACCAGAGCACCACCGGAGTGGCGACGAAGACCGAGGAGTAAGTGCCGATGAGGAGACCAGCCAGAATCATCAGCGAGAAGTCCTCCAGGGCAGGACCGCCGTAGATCGACAGGATGGTCACGGTCACCACGGTGCTCGCCGCGGTCAGAATGGTGCGGGAGAGCGTGGCGTTCACGGCCTCGTTCATGAGGTCCTTGGTATTGCCGCCCGCGCCGTTGCGGAGGGACTCACGAATACGGTCGAAGATGACGATGGTGTCGTTCACCGAGAAACCGGCGACCGTCAGAATAGCGCCGACATGGATCGTGGACAGTTCCTTGCCCAACAGCACCACCACACCGATCGAAAGGATCACGTCGTGGGCCAGGGCGACCAGGGCGCCGAGGGAGAAGGAGAACTCGAAACGGAAGGCGACGTAGGCGATGATGCCGGCCAGGCCGAGGACCAGCGCCACGCAGGAATCCAGCAGGTATTCCGTGCCCATGGTCGCTGACACGGAGCTTTCACTGAGCGGATAGACGAAGGCCGTGCCGTTTTCCTTGCCGTCCTTGTCCAGGCTCGGCTTGGTCTGCCGGAGAAGCTCGAAGGATTTCTTCAACTGCTCCTTGATCTGCTCGACGTCAGCGTTGGCGCAGCGGATCGAAATCGAATTGCCTGCCGCCGCGGACTTTTCTTCCTGAATGGAAGGGATTTTCTCCGTGTGAATCGCCTTCAGGGCGTTCTCGATGTCCGCAGGCTCAAGCTTCTGGTCGCCGAGCTGGAGGGTGATGATCGAACCGCCGGTGAAGTCGACGCCGAGCGCCTTGTCCTTGCGGATGAACATGCCCGCGCCGGCGGCGGCGAACATGATCAGCGAAATGATGGCGGCGGTCTTGCGCTTGCCGATGAAGTCGATGTTCGTGGCCTTGATCAGGTTCAGGAACGACAGCTTCTTGAGGATGTTCAGGTCGATGACCCAGCGGAACAGCACTCGGGTGACGAGGACCGCGGAGAACATCGAACCGACGATGCCGATGACCAGGGTGATGGCGAAGCCCTGCACGGTGCCGGTGCCCTTCCAGAGCAGGATCACGGCCGTGATCAGCGACGTCATGTTGGAGTCGAGAATCGCGGAGAAGGCCTTGTCGTAGGCGATGGAGATGGCGTTCTTGAGGGTCTTGCCCGCCGCCATTTCCTCACGCAAGCGCTCATAGATGAGGACGTTCGCATCCACCGCCATGCCGATCGAGAGGATGATACCCGCGATGCCGGAGAGGGTGAAGGTGAAGCCGAACAGCGCCATGGCGCCGAAGATCATCAGGCCGTTGACGGCGAGGCCGACCAGCGCCACCAGACCGGCCGCGCGGTAGTAGATCAGAACGAACAGCGAAGTGATCGTCAGGCCGATGATACCGGCCCAAACGCCCTGCTTGACCACGGCGGTGCCAAGGGTCGGGGTGATGGTGTTGGAGCTGTTGAACCGCAGCGGGTTTTCCAGCGG
The DNA here is from genome assembly GCA_028293225.1 of Akkermansiaceae bacterium. Classification (GTDB taxonomy): domain Bacteria; phylum Verrucomicrobiota; class Verrucomicrobiia; order Verrucomicrobiales; family Akkermansiaceae; genus Haloferula. Next base: position 6,466 of record JAQGPE010000817.1, read on the forward strand.
GTTCATCATCGCGTCGGAAAGGTCGCGAGCTTCCTGCAGCGACTCCTGGCCGGTGATCTGGAACTGATTGCCCAGCGGTACGGTATTGAGGACCGGAGCGGTCAGGATCTCGTTGTCGAGAAGGACGGCGATGCGGTCGCGCCTCGGAATCTTGTTCTTGGTGAGATTGGTCATCTTCTCACCGCCGATGCTGTTCAGGGTGATGGAGACGAGGTTTTCCGAACCCTGCTGTTCCGGGCGGGCGCTCAGCACATCCTTGCCGGTGAGGGCGACGCGATTGCTGAGCAGGATGTAGTCGGTGAATTCCTGGCCTTCACGTTTGTGGGACTCCTTGTAGGCGGTATAGCCCGGCATGGCTTCGTCGCCGTCGAAAACGCGCTTCGCCAGGGTGCGGCCGTCGGTGGAGGGAGTCTCCGGACCGGAGTAGACTTCCTTCAGCTCCAGCTTGGCCACCTGGCTGAGCGTGGCCTTGGTCTTGGCGGAATCTTCCGGCGACATGCCGGGCATCTGCAGGAGGATCTGGTTGGTGCCGCGCTGGGCGATCGTCATGTCGACGTTGCCGTGGGCGTTGACGCGCTTTTCGATCGTCTTGATCGCCTGGCCGATCTGCTCCTTGGTGAGCGGCTGCGGATTTCCAGCATCATCCTTCTTCGGATCGACAACCAGGGTGAAGGACGAGCCGCCGACCAGGTCGATGCCGCCCTTCAGAGCCTTGTCCGGAGGATAGACGGCGAACCCGCAAAGCACGCACATGCCAACGATGAGCAGGGTGCCGATGTTTCTCTTCTGCCGCTCCAGGTCCGTGGCGAAATACCAGAAGAACAGGATCATCAACAGAAAGCCCGCGACGAAGAGCGTCTTGGGACTCTGAACAAGCGTTGCCGTGATAAGGCAGGACTGGAGCATGGCAGGGAAGGGGATAGGTGCTGGTCAGCAGGGCGTCACTTGGAATCCGCGGCAGCCGGGGAGTCCTTTTTGAGCACGGTGGCGATGGCGTTCTTGTCGAACTCGATCAGGGTCGCTTCGGCCACCTTCAGGATGGTGGTGCGCTCCTTGATGTGGTGCACCATGCCGTAAATGCCGGAACTGGTGATCACCTGATCGCCTTTTTGAAGGGCGGCGACCCGCTTTTCCAATTCCTTGCGCTGCCGCTGCTGGGGGCGGATCAGCAGGAAATAGAACAAGACGCCCATGATGATCATCATGAAGATCGTCTGCATGCCCTGATCTGGAGGTGCTGCGGCGAGAAAATGAGAAAAGGAAAGCATCATTCAGGTTTCGACTGGGTGTAGCGGCGGATAAAGGACTCCTTGAATTCCAAGAAGTTACCCTCCCGGATCGCCTTGCGGGCCCCGGCAGTGAGGCCGAGGAAGAAATGCAGATTATGAAAGGAAAGCAACCGCAAAGCGAGGATTTCACCAGCGCGGAACAGGTGCCGGATGTAGGCCCGCGAGAAGCGCGCGACGTGGGGGTGGGCCGTTTCGCAGAGCGGGCGCTCATCTTTGGCGAAGATGAGGTTTTTGATATGAATCGGGCCGTCGAGAGTAAAGGCCATGCCATGGCGCGCGACCCGGGTCGGCATCACGCAGTCGAACATGTCCACGCCGCGGGCGATCATTTCCAGGATTTGCGGCGGCGTGCCGAGTCCCATGGCGTAGCGCGGCTTGTCTTCCGGCAGGAAAGGGATGCTGTGTTCGACGGCGCGCATCATCTCGATCTCCGGCTCGCCGACCGAGACCCCGCCGATGGCGTAGCCGTCGAAATCCAGTTCAACCAGTTCACGCGCAGAGCGTTCGCGCAGTTCCGCCCAGGTGGAGCCCTGCACGATGCCGAAGTGGCACTGACGGCCCGTGCCGCTGCGTGGCTCGTTCTTTGTCACCCAGTCCTTGCAGCGTCTGGCCCAGCGGGTGGTCAAAGCCAGGGAGGTTTCGGCGTATTTCTGATCGCAGGGGTAGGGCGGGCACTCGTCGAAAAGCATCGCAATATCCGATCCCAGCGCGGCCTGGATTTCCATGCTCAGCTCCGGCGTGAGCAGCATCTTGGAACCGTCGAGGTGGTTCTGAAAGCGCACCCCCTCCTCGGTGATCTTGCGCAGCTTGGCCAGCGACCAGACCTGGAAGCCGCCGGAGTCGGTCAGCATCGGGCGCTCCCAGGTGGTGAATTTGTGCAGGCCGCCGAGATCGCGGATCAGTTCGTGGCCGGGGCGCAGCCAGAGGTGGTAGGTATTGCCCAGAATGATCTGGGAGCCCAACAGCTCCAGTTCTTCCGGATGCAGGGTTTTCACCGATCCCTGAGTGCCGACCGGCATGAAAATGGGCGTTTCGACCGTGCCATGGGCAAGCTCCATGCGGCCGCAGCGCGCATTGCTGGATGGATCACGGGCGAGAACCTGAAACATGGGAGGGGCGGTGATTACTGAGTAAAGCGGTGACGGGCAAACGGAATCCGCTCCGGCGGTGCGATGAAGCGGCTCGTAGAGGTCGATTCATGTGAAAATTCACCGATCAGGGGATGCCACATCCCGGACTTTGCTGTAAGGAGAGCGCACTTCTACTTCGTAGATGACAAACACGTTTGCCTAATGAAACCCAGTCTTCGTTTTCTCGCTCTCCTTCCTTTCCTGCAGATTGCCATGGCCGGCGAACAATGGACCCCTGAACAGGCCGCTGATTGGAACAAGACCCAGCCGTGGCGCGCCGGGGCGAACTTCACGCCCGGCAGCGCCATCAATCAGCTCGAAATGTGGCAGGCGGAGACCTTTGACCCGGCGACCATCGACCGCGAGCTGGGCTATGCCCAAACGGCCGGGATCAATATCGTCCGCGTCTTCCTCCACAATCTCCTCTGGGAGCAGGACTCCGCCGGCTTGCTGACCCGCATGGACCAGTTCCTGACCATCGCCGACAAGCACCACATCGGCGTCATGTTCGTGCTTTTCGACGATGTCTGGGATCCGCAGCCGCAGCTGGGCCCGCAGCGCGCGCCGCGTCCCCACGTTCACAACTCCGGCTGGGTCCAGAGCCCGGGCCGGGAAGTCCTGATGAGTGCCGAGAAACGCGCCGCCCTGGAGCCCTACGTGAAAGGTGTCCTGACCCGCTTCAAGGACGACAAGCGGGTCGTGGTCTGGGATCTCTACAACGAGCCCGGCAATGGCAATACCAACGCCTACGGCCGCTGGGAGCTGAAGGATAAGCCGAAGTTTTCCCTGGAACTGGTCAAGAGCGCTTTCCAGTGGGCCTGGGAGGTGCGGCCTTCGCAGCCGCTGACGATGGGCGTGTGGACGGGCGACTGGACCGATCCCGCCAAGCTGAGCGATCTGAACGCCTACCAGCTCAATCACTCCGACATCGTCACCTTCCATATGTATGCGGACCTGCCGAAGACCAAGTCGGTGACCGAAGCCCTGTTCCGCTACCAGCGCCCGGTCATCTGCACGGAGTATCTGGCCCGCCCGGCCGGCAGCCTGCTCCAGGAAATCCTGCCGTATTTCAAGGAGCGCCACGTCGGGGCGATTCAGTGGGGCCTCGTCGCCGGCAAGACCCAGACCCAGTACGCCTGGGAAAGCTGGGAGAAGCCGCTCGATGAGGAGCCGAAGGTCTGGTTCCACGAACTCTTCCACCCCGACGGCAAGCCTTACGATCAGCAGGAAGTCGACCTCTACCGCAAGCTGACTTCGGCGCCCTGAATTTCTCATTTCCCGTTATCCGACTCCATGAAGTTACCCCTGTTCCTCATCTCTTTCCCATTGCTGGCGGCTGCGGCCGATCCCACCGGCCCGGTCTTCAACCGCGAGCCGCTCAAGGCGGTCCCTTACTCGGCGCTGCCGCTGGGCAGCATCACCTCGACCGGCTGGCTGCACCACATGCTGGACCTGCAGAAGGACGGCCTGACCGGTCATGCCGATGAGTTGCTGGACGCGGCCGGCCCGAACAGCGCCTGGAAGGGTGTCAAAGGAGAGGACTGGGAAAAGGGGCCCTATTATCTGAAGGGCCTGGTCGCCCTGGCATGGAGCCTGGATGACGCCGGGCTGAAAAAGAAGGCGATGGGCTGGATCGAGCCGATCCTCTCCAGTCAGCAGGAAA
>JAQGPE010000818.1 GCA_028293225.1 Akkermansiaceae bacterium
GCTGGGTCCCGCCGAGCGCCTGCATGCCCTCGTCCATCCGCCGCAGCATCTTGTCGATGATGTCGTGGTAGTCCTCGCTCCACGCATAGCGGGCGATGCGATACCCCTCCCCCGCCGACTCGCCGGGGTAGTAGTTCAGCGCCAGGCAAACGATCGCCTTGCAGCCGGGCAGCACCTCGCGAGGGTCGCAGCGACGCTCCGGAGTGCGCTCCATCCAGCCCATTTCCCCGTGGCAGCCGTCGGCCAGCCACTCGCGGAAGGTATCGGCATGGCTGGCGACCTTGGCCGCCGCGATGCGGCAGTCGTCAAAGCCGCACTCGCGGGCCAGAAGCTTGATGGCGGCGGAATCCATGCCCGGATAGGTGGCGGATCCGCCGCGCAGAAGCGGAAAGGAAAATCAGTCCAGGAAGCGGATCTTGCCCGGGATCGGCGACTGGCCGGCCGCCATCGCCGCGTGCTGCTCGTCGGTGCAGGCGGAGTCGATCGGTGCGTCGGCCGCGGCATCGCTGAACTGGAGGTAGCCGTTGGCGGTCATCCACTTCTCGACATCCTCACCGGACACATCGGGCAGCATGGTGCCGTCGATTTCCACGCACGGCGAAAGCGGTTGGCCGCTGCGCTGCTCCATCTCCCAGCGGAAGGCCGGGTTCTTGATGATGTCCTTCTCCTCGTAGGGAAGATCGTATTTGCGCATGATCGCGCGCACGCCTTCGCTCCAGCCACAGAAGGTCTTGAGATAGGCGGTGATTTTCGGTGCGGAAGTGCTCACGCGCCGAAAATACTCCGATCCGGCGGCGGGGCAAGCCCGGCTTCTGGGGGCCTGGAAGCCACATTCCACTTCAAAGAGCGCCGCAGGTGCGAAATGTGGCAGCCAGGGGTGAGCGGAGCGAACCCCTGGAAACGCACCCGGCAAAGCCGCAAGACGGGCGCGCCAATGCGTTGCTTCTTTCGGAAGTGCCTATACGCGCTCGCTCTTCTTCGCAGCCCGACTCTCCCTCCCCTCCAAAAGGCTCGCGACCGCAGGTCGCACTTTCCCAATCCCCTCATTGTGCCCCGCCGCGACACCCTGCTACCTAGAGCCATGGCAGAAAGCGGCGCCTTCCCCTTCCTCTCCGTCAACTTTGCGATCTCCGCGGACGGCAAGATCTCCTCCACCGCCAGGCGCCCCTCCGGCTGGACTTCCGCCGCGGACCACCAGCGCCTGAAGGACCTGCGCCAGGACGCTGATGCTCTACTGGTCGGCCGCGGCACCCTGGAGGCCGACCGCATGACGATGACCGCCCCCGGAAATCCCTGGCGCTGTGTCGTTTCCCGCACCGGGAAATTCGATCCCGCCCACCCCCTCTTTCACACCTCCGGCGGCCCGATCCACCTGCTCGGCACGGAGGCCGCACCTGCGGCCATCACCGGAGCAACTGCCCACACAGGAACCCTCACCAGCTTTCTCCAGGAACTCAGCGCCGCCGGCATCCGCCACGTCCACTGCGAGGGCGGCGGCAGCCTGGTCCGCGAACTCGCCGCGCTGGACGCCATCGAAATGATCCACCTCACCTGGGCCGGCCACACCCTCTTCGGCGGTCAGGCCGCACCGACCCTCACCGGCGTCCCCGGCGATTTTCTGCCCGCCTCGCGGCCCTATGAACTGGTCGATTTCCAGCCACAGTCCGGCACTGGTGAGTGCTTCCTCAGCTACCGGCGCCAGAGGTCCTAAAACGTCCACTTACTTCAGAGCCACCAGGCACAGATTGTCGATAATCTCACCGGGCTGGATGCGGATGCCGACGATCATTTTCCCCTGGCCGCTGAACTCCTTGACCTTGCCGCCGCCATCGCCGCCCAGCCAGTCGGTCTTGTAGTTGTCGTTCGGGTCCAGCGTCGCGCCGTCCGGATTGATCTTCATGAAGACGATCTGGATGCAGCCCAGCACCGGCTTGTGGCCCTGCGACTCGCGCGGCCGCACCAGCAGTCCGCCGACCGCATAGCCTTCCTTCGCCACCGTCCGGACATTGTGCGGAAAGTTGCCGTGCGACTTGCCCTCGGCTGTCGTGCCGTCAGCGGTCGCGAAAATCGGCTTGAGCCCGCCGGTCACCTGGAAGCCCAGCCACGGGCCCTGGCCGGTTTCCAGCCCGACGAGAAATCCTCCCGGCGGCGCCAGGTCCTTGACCTCCGCGGCCTTCGGGTCCGTTCCCAGCACCGCGAGGTTGTTGGTCTCCACGGCAGTCCGGCGCAGCACCACCCCGCGCGCGCGACGGACGATGTTCACGGCAAAGGCGTCCTTCTGGTCGGTGTAGGTTTTCTCCACTTCCGCCAGCGTCCGTAAATAGCCGGTGCGCAGGGCCGTGCGCTTGGGAGCCACCGCCAGAGTGACCCGCTCCTCCTCTTTTTGCAGGGCCTTGAACGAAGACTTCACCACCGCCGGCTGCTTGTCGGACGGATTGCTGTCCAGCCCGTCTTTGGCGAAGCGCTTCAGCTCGGCGCGGATCAGATCCGCCTCGGCCACATTGGTGCCGCGCTCGATCTTGGCGATCGCGGCGTTCAGCACATCGACATAAGTCCGGCGCGCCGCTTCCTCCTGCGTAATCAACTCATCGTCCAGCGCCTTCTCTTTCGCCGCATAGTCGGCCGCGGGCCCGGTCAGCAAAGGTGGAAGCGGGTGCTCGTCGCCCTCGCCACGAACGACAGCGGTGCAGGCGAGCGAGCCACAAATCAGGAGAACGGTGAGACGCGTCATGGAGATAGAGGAGATAACCGCAAACCCTATCCAGTTCGCGCATCGACTCAAGCTCCGAGGCTGCCTTCGAGCAGTTGCACTGCCGGGAATGACTACCCAGTGGCTCCGGGTTTTGGCAGGAGCTTGTCGAGAACGGGATCAAACAGAAACTTGATCACGAGCAGCCCGGCAGAGCCCCCGCAGACACTCAGCAACCATAGGGATTGGGGCGAATGAAAGTATCCTCACGCCGTCGTCCCCACGATAAAGAGCCGTCCGAGGAATCTGATCAGTTCCGATTTCATAGATCCCCCCAGCGCTATCCGATCGATCGCCCGATAGCCAGCGTGCTCTGATTCCCTCTTCAGGAACCCAGCTTCACGAACACTCCCGTGCCCGCGGCCACCTTGATCTTCTGGTTCTTCGCATAGGCGGCACCGGCAGCCCCGCGGATCGCCTCGGCGCCCTTGCCATCGAGCCACGGCTCCAGCGCGTCGCGCAGGATGAAGGAGCCAGGATACATGAAGTCGGTGGTGTAAAGAGCGGGCTTCAGCCCCAGGGCGGTGTGACGCGCCATGAAGTAGCTGCCGCTCTTGCAGCACAGCACCATCGTGCCGGTGCCGCTTTTCGCCTGCCCGGCCGGCGGATCGATGGCGCCGTCCATCAGCACATTGTGACCGATGAAGGCGACCAGATCCTGCTGACCCGAGACAGCGGCAGTCTCCGCGGCGCGCAGGCTGTCGGCCAGCTTCGAGCCGCGCCAGGCCTCCGCCACCAGCACCGCGTCCTTGGTCGCGTGGTGAAAGGTCATGCGCTCCAGGATCCGCTCGTCGCCGGTGTTCTTTTCGTCCTTCACCAGCTTCCACTCCTTGCTGCGCTTGAAGACATCCTTGAAGCCAT
>JAQGPE010000001.1 GCA_028293225.1 Akkermansiaceae bacterium
TCCGGTTTCTCCATCAACGCCTTGGGAAATTTCATCGCCCATGCCACGTTCGGTGCGATCCGCCCATAGAGCTCGCCATTGACGAAATTGGCCGCGCGTCCCAGCAGCAGGCCCACCGGCGCCACCACGCAGAGGCCGTCGCCCAGTCCCGTCCATGAGACCTTTTTCCGCCTTGCGTAGAACCAGGTGAAAATCATCAGCCCCAGAATGCCGCCGTGACTGGCCATGCCACCCTGCCAGACGCGGAAGATCGCCAGCGGATCGTGCAGCATCCACGCATAGCGCCCTTCCCCCGGCGCGACGTCCGGGTGGTAGTACCACAGCATGTAGCCCAGCCGTCCGCCGATGAAGACCCCGAAAATCGCCGCCGCGGCAATGAAGTCGCCCGCCGAGCCCGGCGGCAGCACCCACAGCTTCCGCTTCGAAAGGATGTTCAGCAGCCACGCCCCGATGACGAAGCCCCCCAGATAGGCCAGCCCATACCAGCGAAGTTGGATCGCCTCGGTGAACTTGATCAGCACCGGGCTCAGGTCGTGGACGTAGACGGCTAGCACGCGCGCACCACACACGATTCCCACGGTCCTCGCAAGGGGGGAAAACACCGGTTGTCAGCAGCTCTGGGACATCCCCGCCGCAGCCGGCCACCGAAGCATGGCACGCGGGATGTTAGGGAAGAGGGGGCGGATGAGCCGAAAGGCGGCCACCGGCCCTCAACCCACCACCAAAACATCCCATGACTCTCGGAACCATCCTTCTCATCGTTCTCGTCCTTCTGCTCGTCGGCGCCCTTCCCACATGGGGTCACAGCCGCAGTTGGGGCTATGCACCCACCGGCGGCCTCGGACTGGTGCTGATCATCGTCCTGATCCTCGTCCTGATGGGCAAGATTTGAAGACCGCCCGAATCCGGTGCATTGTGCACGGAAAGCCGGAGTGCGCGGGCTTGCTCCGGCGAGCGCGCACCGCCGCTTTCATTCGCAGCCATCGTCCCGGGTCCACTTTCCTACCACCGAAAAAGCCGGCCGCCCTGAGGACGGCCGGCATTTTCGTGGGCGGGAGACGCCCCTATTTCTTTGGCTCCAGGTTCTTCGGCAGGGCCGATTTTTCCGGCTCTCCCTGGTTCGGATCCTCCTTCTTCGGCTCATCCAGGCTTCTCTTCGGAGGCGGAGCGGCAGGCTGGGCGCCCGCGCCGGTCGAGGCGCCGCTGGCATCGGCTCCTCCGCCTGGTCCCGGCGTCCCAGCGGCTCCACCCGCAGCGTCCCCGGTTCCTGCCCCTGCGACAGGGGCGGCGGCCTGACCCGCGGCGCCCGAATTCGAGGGGGTATAGCTGTAGCCCTTGCCCTCTTTCGAGCGGCACGCAGAGCCCAGCAAAGCCAGTGAAATCGTCGCGAGGGTAACGAGCGGAAAATGAGTCCTCATCGCTCCTCTCCAGCATTCGCCCGACCAAGCCGGGAATGCCGCCGATAAAGCGGATTCCAGGCACCCGGCAATCCATCACGGGTGCAAAAACCCCGCCATGCCTGCATCCTGCACGGAAAACGGGGCCCGGGGTGAGACCACTCTCCCCACACGCAGAAAAATCAGGCCGAACGCCTCCGTCGCAGCGCCGCTCCTGCCAAGCCCAGCGTCAGCAGCCCCGCCGAGGCTGGCTCCGGCACCACGCCGAGATCCCGCACCTGGAAAAGATTCACCTGCGCGCTGCCGCCATCCGTACCGTTCGGGTCGATGTTGATGGTCTGCGTGCCGGTTCCGTCGGCGACGAAGGTGCCGATGATGTAGTGGCCGCCCGTCGAGCCATCGGCGGGCAGATAGACGTCTGGAGAAACGTCGCCGCCATCCCCGCTGAAATTCTCCCAGCGGGTCTGCCCGATGTTACGCGTATCGCTGGCCCAGATCTGAACCTGGTAGGTGTGGCCCGCGATCATCCCGTTCCAGCTGAAGCTGTAGTTCACGCCCTGGTCGCCATAACGGCCGAAGGACAACAGGTTGTTGTAGTCCGCGTCCGGGGTGCTGGCGGCGCCGTAATACTGGCCGCCGTCGACGAGATTTTGAGTGAAGCCGGGCAGATCGGGGTAGCCCTGAAAGGACACTCCATTGACCGGAGTCAGGTTGGCGTCGCCATTGTTCGGCGCCCAGGAGCCAAAGTAGTCGCCCTGCACGCTGACATCGGACGCGCCGGAAATAAGGTTGCTCGCTCCCCAGTTGATGGTGGCGGCGGACGATGCCACCCACGGGGTCAGAAGGAGGGCTGCAAGCAGGATGGATTTTTTCATATTTGGATATTTCAAGGATGCTCGGACAGGCGTGCCGGCTCTCTCGCAACACGAGAAAAATCGACACATAAGCAGCGTTTCCTTACCAATATCCACGGTCAATGACCGACCCCTAAATCTCAGCAAAAGGACATGACATTGTCCGAAAAGGACACAAATACTCTCACCCGGGCGCAGTGCTTCCGGGTTTCATACCGGAACTCCGTCCCACTACGGAATCTCACGAATCGCCAGCCAGGCCTCCGAATCCGGCTCCGACAATCCCCATAGCACCGTGCCGGTCATCGTTCTGACCAAGTGAGGCGGGTATCCGGTTTTCAGCGACAGCCAGGCATTGAAAAGCAGCAGCAGGTAGCTCGGCCCGGCATGGCCGTTCAACGCCAGTTCTTCGCGTAACGGATCGTACGCCGCGTCGTCGCTGGCGGCGAAGAGGTAGATCTCCTCCTTCACCAACTGCCACGGATTCTCGACCGCCGGCACATGCTTCCCATCGTCCTCCACGGAGTGCAGATGGCAGATTGCCCGCAGATCTTCGTTCAACAGATGACCGACCTGATCCCAGCTCATCTGCCCTGCTTCGAGCAGAACCAGATCGGGGATCAGCCTTACAATATCTTCTTTTGTTAGGGGGAATGCATGCCGAGGAGAAGCCGCGGCCCATACAGGTCATGAATGTCCCCTCCCTGCAATACGTGATTCCCGCAGTTTGAGTTTTGATCTCTGCCGCGGACGCTCCATCCCGCCAATCCACGAAAAAATTCGCTCACCGGTGAGACAATCGTCGCGACAACTCGCTGGCAATGCTCACCGGCTGCCCAATGCATGCAAGATCACAAACAATACGATCAGGCTGAGAACCGTGACCATGGCGATCTTCCACGGGCTCAGCGGGAAGCGCGCATGGGTGTTCCCCGTGACGGCATTGACGGCGCCTTGCCATGTCTTGTTGCGATATTGGTAGGCCAGCAGCCAGATTGGCGCCAGGATATGCTTGAAGGTCTTGTTGGAGTATTCCGGATCGATCCGGAGATTTCGGTAGGTGTCCCCGGGCACCTCCCGGCCACACATCTCACGCAGCAGGGCTTCCATCGTGCCGAATCCCATCTGCGCCGCCTGGAGCAGCGGCACCTGGTAGTGCTCCACCTGCCAGCCCGACACGTAGCGGGTGTCATACGGCACCAGATCCTTGGTCGGAAAAGGCTCGATCTTTTTCAGCAGCTCGACGTCCAGCCCTTGCGAGCCGGACACCAGGATGTCATCGAACCAGGTCGAGACATGGCCGCTGACCGGCGTCCAGCGGATCCGCTGCTCCCGCCGCGTGGTCCGCCTGCCCTGCGCATCGGTGTCATCGACATCGACGTAGTAGTATTCGCCGCTGTCCGCGCTCCACTGACACTCCGCATTCGAGTCAAAGGTCCAATACGGCAGATAGACCCGGTTGATCCGGTCGATCATGTTCCGCTTCTTCAGATCATTGGGCGCAAACCAGCGCGCGCTGAGAAAATCCTTCAGCGAGTGGTAGGCGGTCTCCTTCGAAATTCCTGCCGGCAGCACCGACTCCGGCTGGATGGGGCTGCCCACCTCCGTGTAGTCCAGCAGTTCCGGCGAGCCGCAGAAATCGCAGTGCTGCGCCATCGTCTCGGCCGATCTCACCAACACCGCATGGCAGTTGGTGCACTGCACCCGCCGCGTCCCGGTGTCCACGGTCGAGCCCTTGATGCCGAGCTTCGCCAGCATCTCGTCGAGGTCGTGCTCCTCGATCGCCGTGCTCGGCGGCGGCGGTCCGACCCGCTCGAAGCGGTTGCCGCAGTACGGGCACACCAGTTCCTTTTTACCCGGGTCCCACTCCCCCTTGCCCCCGCACTCCGGGCAGACGTGCCGCTCCAGCGAACGCACCTCGGCCGCCGCCCCCTGGAGGTTCGGCAGCGGTGGCGGCATCCGCTTGGCGGGGACCTTCACCGGCGTGGAAGACGAAGACGCTGTATCGTCATCGCCCGCGCCGGGGAAAGGAGGCGGCTCACTCGGCGAGGAAGGCATCGAGCGCGGCGCGGGTCACGCGATAGCTGGAACCGATCTTCTTCGCGGGAAGTTTGCCGGAGTTGATTTCCTCCATCACGTCCGCTTCCGACACGCCCAGGATCTTCGCCACTGAGGCGGGATCCAGGATGTCCGGATTCGGCGAAGGGCTGGCGCCGCCAGCCGGGATCACGGCACCCGGCAGCGGCGGCGGCGGACCACCCGGGGTGGTCATGTTGGTTTGCTTCATCAGCTCCTGCGCCACGGCAAAGCCGACCGCCAGTTCGGAGGCGGTGCCGGCGGCTCCGCCCCCTCCTCCAGTGGCCATGCCCTGACCCATCTGATACTTCACGTAGTCGTTGAGGTTGCCGATCGCCGACATCGCCGAGCGCTTGTCGATCGCTTCCTCGACTTCCGGTGGAACGCTGACGTTCTCGATGATGAACGACTCCACCTCGATCCCGTACTTCGCGGAAATCACCGGATTGATCAGCGGCATCAGCGCGTCACCCAGATCCGTGTAGCGGGTCGCCACGTCGAAGACCGGCACGTGGGCATTGGCCAGCGCGTCGGAGAAAATGCTGACGATGCGCGAACGCATGGTGTCGGCAAACTCATCCACCCGGAAGTCGCGGTCGGAACCGGCCACTTCCTTCAGGAAAGTCTGCACATTGACCACCTTGAAGTCATACGTGCCATAGGCGCGCGCGCGCACGATCCCCAGATCGGCATCCCGCAGCATGATCGGGTTGGCCGTGCCCCACTTGTTGCCGGTGAACAGCCGCGTGTTGACGAAATAGACGTCCGCCTTGAACGGACTCTGGAAGCCGTACTTCCACCCCTTGATCCGCGTCAGAACCGGGATGTTATCCGTGGTCAGCGTGTACTTGCCGGGATTGAAGGTATCACCGAACTCCCCCAGATACAGGAACTGGGCGGTCTGGCTTTCCCGCACGATCAACTGGGCGCCGTTCTTGATGGCCTTGTCGTCGTCCGGATAACGCCAGGAAATCGTGTCCCGGGAATCGTCCTGCCACTCGATGATTTCGTGCAGCTCGCCTTTGATAAAATCCATCTGTCCCATGAGTGTGTCAG
>JAQGPE010000010.1 GCA_028293225.1 Akkermansiaceae bacterium
CCGATGCCATCGAGAATGGTGGCGGAGGAAAGATAACACATCGCCATTTCCGACCGCAGCACCATGGCGTCGGGCCGCTCCAGCACCAGGCGGTTCAACACTTCGGTGGAGCGGTGGAGTTTTTCGAGAGCCTCGGCATCCTGGCCGGCGGCGGCGAGGAGACGTGACTCATGGAAATCCAGCACGGCGAGGAGCTCCTGGACCCGGTCGGCATCGACTTCCGTCTGCGGCACATGCTCCAAAGCATCCCGGGCGATCTTGAAGGCATCCCTGGCCGTGGGATCGACGCGTTCCTGCAGCAGCAGCGCCAGGAGCATGCGGTCGGTCGCGAGACGCAGATCGAGATCCGCGCCACCGGGAAGATCGGGCGAGCCCTTCACCGCGTCCTCCAAGCGGGTCTCGGCGAGATCGGGATCGCCCTTGGCCAGTGCGATCTCCGCGAGTTGCAGTTTGGCGACCGCGCGTTCTTTCTTCAGTTCCGGGATCTCGGCATTGCGCGTGACGAAGTCCACGAAGTAGCGGTCGAGCCGGTTGAGGCGGGACTCACGGCCATCGAGCGGCGGCAGGCGGCGGTTGCCCTTTTCCATCGCCCAGGCGAAAAGGCGGTCACCGATCTCCCGCGACGATTCGATCCGCGTCAGCCACAGGTCCCTGTCCCGGGAGAGTTCCTGGTTCGCGTTCAGCGCCGACTTCTCCGCGGTCTCCCGTTTGGCGCGGGCCTCGCGGACTTCGTCCTCCAGCGAGCGCAGTTTTTCGCCACTGCGCTCGACCGAGGTCCAGTTCTGGGAACGATTGAACTGCCACAGGAAGCAGATGACCACCACTCCGGCGGTCATCATCCACGAGGCCATGCTGGCGCGCCAGGAACGGCGCTGGGCCCGGCGCCCCTGATCGAGCGCCACCGCGGTGCGGCGTTCGTTTTTGACCGTTTCCTCGGCGGCGGCAAAGAGCGCGCCGACTTCACCGGCATTGGCCGGGCGATGGCGCGGATCGAGCGAAAGGCAGCGCAGGAGGATCTCCCGGTAGGCTTCCTCCAGAGGGTTCGCCGCTTGATCCGGCCAGGACACCTGGGGCTGGGCTTCGATGGATGCCGCAATGAGCGAAAGGTCGGCGGCGATGCCCTCCCTTCGCGTCAGGCCGGGAGCGGGCGCCACCTGCTCAAAGGTCGGGCCACAGCGCGGAAACGTCCCAACCAACAGGCGGTAGGCCAGCACGCCGAAAGCGAAGACGTCCCAGCGGTAGCCTTTTTCCTGCAGGTAGCCACCCGGGTCGCGCAGCTGCTCGGGCGATTGATAGAGGAGCGCGTCGGTGAAGAGCAGCCCCTGGACCCCGGGCATGGTGCCGAGCGCCCAGTCCGAAAGCAGCGCTTCGCCGCCAGGGCCGAAGAAGACGTTGCCCGGCTTCAGATTGCCATGACTGACCTGGCAGGCATGGAGACCGGCCAGGGCGCGCAGAATTCCCAGGACGACCGTCCACGACTGGTCGCCGGGGAAATTCGCCAGCCGGTGCTGCAGCGAGGCCGGGACGCGGGTATCGCCCTCGCCGTCGAAATAGCCGGGGCCGATCCGTAGCGGGGTCCGGCCCTGAAAGTCGGCGCTCCACTCCGGCATGGCGCCGGCCGGCCAGCCGGCTTCTTCCAGGCGAAAGGTGGCCCGCTCCAGCAACTGCCGGTTGATCGCATTCGGCAGGAAGGTTTTCACCACCACCTCGCGACCGCCAGCCTCGCGGGCAAGAAAGACCTTCCCGCACTCCCCCGCTCCCAGCGGTAGAAGTACTTCCAATCCTTGCACATCGGGGGCCTGCACGAGCGCCATCATGACCGATCCTGTGCTTTCCGCCAATCAATCGTTGAGGCTCAGGCAGTGGAAAAATTACGACGCGAAAAAATGAAAAGCATCGATTCCCCCCGGCGTAACCCCTCTTTGGAACCATTTTAGCCTATGAAACCGATTTGCCCTGGCAATCCGCTCGATCGCTATGCGTCCCGCCGCGAATTTCTCTATGTCGGCCTCCTCGGCGGACTGGGGCTGAGTCTGCCCCAGCTTCTGCGTCAGCAGGCTCTCGCGGAGATCAAGGAGTACGAGACCCGCGAGGGGGTCGCCAAGGGCATCATCCACATTTTCCTGCCCGGCGGGATCGCCCACCAGGAATCCTTCGACCCCAAGCCGCTCGCTCCGGCGGAATACCGCGGGCCCTTTGGCGCGATCGACACGAAGATCCCTGGCGTGCAGTTCAGCGAGCATATGAAGGAGATCGCCAGCATCTCCGACAAGGTCACGGTGATCCGCTCGATGTCCCACGGCGAGGCCGCCCATGAGCGCGGCACGCACAACATGTTCACCGGCTACCGCCCCTCCCCGGCGGTGCAGTATCCGTCCTATGGGTCGATCATTTCCCATGAGCTCGGCTCGAAGAACAACCTGCCGCCCTATGTGTGCGTGCCATCAGTGCCGAATGAGTTCGCCGGTTCCGGCTATCTTTCCTCCGCCTACGGGCCGTTCGCGCTGGGCTCGGATCCGGCCGACAAGAACTTCCAGGTCCGCGACCTGAATCTGCCGGGCGGCTGCGACGAGTTCCGCTTTGCCCGCCGCCGCTCGCTGCTGCAGACGGTCGACTCGCATTTCCGCTCGCTGGAGAAATCCGACGCGCTGGACTCGATGGATGCCTTTTACCAGCACGCCTATCAGTTGATCTCTTCCCAGACCGCCCGCGAGGCTTTCAATTTGAGCGCCGAGCCGGATGCGATCAAGGACGCCTATGGCCGCAACCCCGCCGGGCAGCGCATGCTGCTGGCCCGCCGCCTGGTGGAAGCCGGCACACGTTTTGTTTCCCTGACCGCCGGGGGCTGGGACCACCACGACAACATCAAGGGCCAGATCGAGGGCAACCTGCCGAACGTCGACAAAGCCATCGCGGCGCTGATCCGCGATCTCGATCAGCGCGGGATGCTGGACTCTACCCTGGTGATGGTCACCACGGAGTTCGGGCGTTCGCCGAAGATCAGTGCGACCGGCGGACGCGATCACTGGCCATCGGTATTCTCCGTGATGATGGCCGGTGGCGGCTTCAAGAAGGGCTATGTCCACGGCACCTCGGACTCGCTGGGCGGTGCGGTCGATACCGACGGCATCACCGTCGCGGATCTTTCCACCACGATCTACAACCAGATCGGCATCACCGCCGACAAGGAGCTGATGGCTCCGGGCGGACGGCCGATCGAGATCATCGACGGCGGACAGGTGCTCGATGCACTGCTGGAGAAAAAGGCCTGACCTGTTGTCCATGAAAGCGTGCCTCCTCATCACCGCTGCTCTGCTGATCGGTCAGCCTGCATGGGCGGGCTTCTCGCCGGTGCTGAACCTCATCGAGCCGCGGGGAGCGCCGCGCGGCACCGAGGTCTCACTGGAGCTGTATGGCGAGCGCCTGGATGGCGCGCAGGAGCTATTTCAGTATATCCCAGGGATCGAGGTCCGCGCCATCACCGTCGAGAATGACAAGCATGCCACGGCAAAGGTTTTCATCCAGCCGGACGCGCCGCTGGGCGAGCACAACATGCGCCTGCGCACCACCGGCGGCGTCAGCTTTCTGCGCTCTTTCTACGTCGGGCAGTTTCCCACGGTCAATGAAGTCGAGCCCAACGACCGGCTCGACCAGGCCCAACGAATCGAGTTGAACACCACCGTGCAGGGCATCGCCAAAGCGGAGGATCCTGACTACTATGTGTGCAGTTTGAAGAAAGGGCAGCGCCTCAGCGTCGAGGTGGAGGCCATGCGCCTCGGCCGCACCATGTTCGATGCCTCGGTGGCGATCGTGGATGCGAAGGGCTTTGAAATCGCTTCCTGCGATGACTCCCCCCTGCTCCGCAACGACGCTTTCGTCTCGATTCTCGCGCCGGATGACGGCGACTACCGCGTGCTCGTTCGCGAGTCAGCCTACGAGGGCAACGACAACTGCGAGTATCGCCTGAGCATCGGCACCTTTCCACGTCCGAAGGCGATCTTTCCCGACGGAGCCAAGCCGGGTGAAACGGTGGAGTTCCGCTTCATCGGCGATCCTGCCGGCGACTTCACCCAGACGGTGACGATTCCCGCAGACGCCGCCGGGCGCTACCCCATTTTTCCGCAGCGCGACGGGCTCTACGCCCCTTCGCCGCACTGGATCAAGGTCTCACCTCTCGCGGCAACGCAGGAAGTCGAGCCCAACAACAACCGCGACCAGGCGACGAGAATGCCCGACCTGCCCTCTGCCGCCTACGGAGTGATCAGCGCGCCAGACGATGAGGACTTCTATTCCTTCCACGCCAGAAAGGACGACAATCTCACACTCCGCGTGATCGCCCGTGAACTGCGCTCGCCGCTCGACTCCGTCCTCTCCATCCGCGATGCCAAGGGCAAGGGCCTCGCCAACAATGACGACCAGGGCGGTCCCGATTCCGTGCTGCAATGGACCGCAACGGAAGAAGGCGAATACCTGGCCGTGGTCCGCGATCAGTTGAAAAACGGCGGCCCGGATTTCTGCTACCGGCTGGAGATCCTGCATCGCGATCCGGTCATCACCGCCAACCTGCCGGTGGTGGAGCGGAACAACTCTCAAAAGTGGAAAGTCTTCGATGTGCCGCGCGGCAACCGCTACGCCGCGGTGGTCAATGTCACCCGTGAGAACATCGGCGGCAACCTGACCCTCACCGCCGAGGCTCTGCCGCCGGGAGTCACGATGGATGCGCCGGTGATCGACAAGACGGTGACCAATGTCCCGGTGGTCTTTGAGGCCACGACCGATGCTCCGGCCGGAGGACTGCTTTGTCCTTTCAAGGTTCACTCGACCGGCGACGGACCGGCAGTGACCGGGGCCCTGATCGATACGGTCAATCATGTCGAAATCAACAACCAGGGGCCCTACCACTCCGCGGATCTGGACCGGGTGCCGGTGAGCGTCGTGGATGAAGCGCCGTTCAGGATCGAGCTCGAAGCGCCATCGATTCCGCTGGTCCGCAATGGCACCGCCAATCTCAAGGTTCATGCCACCCGCAAAGACGGCTACAAGGAGGCGATCACGCTGCATTTCCTGTGGAGCCCTCCCGGACTCGGTGCACCTGCCGGGGTGACCATGCCCGGCGACCAAAGCGATGCCGCGTATGAAGTGAACGCCAACGGCGACGCGGGCGTCGGCGAGTGGCCGGTCTGCGTCCTGGCGGAAGCCAATACGCCGCAGGGCCCGGTGATGGTCTCCACCGGACTGGTGAAGCTCAAGGTCGTGGAACCCTACCTCGCCATGGCGCTCGACATGGCGGCCACCGAACAGGGCAAGCCCACCGTGGTGCTGGCGAAGATCGATCAGCACACCGAATTTCAAGGCGACGCCACGGCGGAGTTGATGGGCCTGCCGCACGGAGCGGTGGCCAAGCCGATCGTTTTCAACAAGACCGCGACGGAAATCCAAATCCCGATCGAAGTGGCGGCGGACGCGACGGTCGGCAAGCACAGCTCGCTCTTCTGCAAAGTCACGGTTCCCGAGAATGGCCAGGGCATCATTCACAGCGTCGGCGGCATGGGCACGATCCGGATCGACAAACCGGCCGAAGACGCACCGCCTGCGGCGGCCCAGGTCGCCAAGGTCGAAGCCGCTCCCACCGCGCCGGTGGAGAAGCCGCTTTCACGCCTGGAGCAGCTTCGCCAGAAGGGCAAGTAGGCCGATTTCTGTAATTCAAACCCGACTCAATCCGTAGCACCTGAAATGGACCGCACCCTCCCCGCTCATCCCCTTTATCGCCCCCTGGCGACATTGGGTTGCCAGCTCCTGTTAGGGCTCGGCGGCGTGCTGCCGGCCCTGTCGGAAGGAACCTTTGATGCGGCGCGCGCCGTGATGGAGTCCAAGTGCCTGTCCTGCCACAACCCGGAAAAGACCAAGGGCGAGCTGCTGCTGGATACCCATGAGCATTTCCTGAAAGGCGGCAAGGACGGCCTGTCGTTCGATCCGGCCGACGCGGTTCATTCGGAGATGCTGAAGCGGGTGAAGCTCGACGCCGACGACGATGATCTGATGCCCCCGAAGGGAGGCCCACTGAAGGCTGGCGAGATCGCCGCACTGGAGGCGTGGTTCACCGCCGGCGCGCCCTGGCCGGAAGGTGTGGCGCTGGCGCCGCGCTCCAGCAACGACCTGCCGGACTGGGACGCGCCGCCTGACCCGTCGATGGCTTCGATCGAAGTCTTTCCCGCGGCGGTGATCCTGGAGACCGCGGCGGATTTCCACAAGGTGGTGGTGCTAGCCGGTTTCAAGGATGCTTCCACGGGTGATATCACCAGGAAGGCCAGGCTCACCCTTGCCGACCCCTCGCTCGCCAAACTGGAGGGCGGAACACTGAGACCGCTGAAGGATGGAACGACGACTCTCGCAGTGGAATATCGCGGGCTGAAAATCGAACTGCCGGTCACGGTAAAGGATGCCGCCAGACCACGCCCCGTTTCCTTCCAGCTCGATGTGATGCCGGTGCTGACCTCCTCCGGCTGCAACACCGGATCGTGCCATGGCTCGGCGCGCGGCAAGGATGGCTTTCACCTCACCCTCTTTGGCTTCGATCCGGTAGGCGATCATTTCCGCCTGACCCGCGAGGAGCCGGGTCGCCGCATCAACCTGGCCCTGCCGGAAGAGTCGCTGATGCTCACCAAGGCGACCGGCGCAGTGCCGCATACCGGCGGCAAGCTGATGGAAAAAGGCAGCCCGCCATACGAGACGCTGCTGGCCTGGATCCGCAACGGCGCGGAGTATGATCAGGGGGAAATTGCCAGGCCCACCGGCATCCGCGTCGAACCGCCGCTGGTGGTGCTGAAGGGCGCCGATCAGAACGTCCACTACACGGTGCGGGCCACGTATTCCGACGGCACCGACCGCGACGTCACCACGCTTTCGTCCTTCTCCACCTCGAACGACAACTCGGTCACGATCGACAAGCGCAGCGGCCTCGCGACCTCGAAGAACCGCGGCGAGGCCTTTCTGATGACCCGCTTCCAAACCTTCACGGAGGTGGCCCAGGCGATCGTGATTCCGAGGGATCTCGACTACACCCGGCCAACGCTGCCGGAGTTCAACTACATCGACAAGTTCGTCTACGACAAGCTCGACAAGCTGCGGGTGATCCCGTCCGAACTGTGCGGTGACGAGGTTTTCCTGCGCCGTGTGTTCCTCGATATCGTCGGTCACTTGCCGGAGCCCTCCGAAAGGGAGCGTTTCCTCGCCGATACCTCCGACAAAAAACGTGAAGCGCTGGTGGACGATCTGCTGACGCGAAAGGAGTTCTTCGACATCTGGGTGATGAAGTGGTCGGAGCTGCTGCAGATCCGCTCCTTCGATGTCGGACAGGTCTCGTACAAGGCCACGCTCGGTTACTTTGAATGGCTGCGCGGGAAAATCGTCAGCGGAGAGCCCTTCAACAACATCGTGAAGGAACTGCTTTCCGCCGAGGGTGGGACCTTCGCGAATCCGCCGACCAACTTCTTCCAGCTGGAGCAGAATCCGCTGAAACTCACGGAAAACGTCGCGCAGGTGTTCATGGGCACGCGCATCCAGTGCGCTCAATGCCACAACCATCCTTTCGACCGCTGGACGATGGATGACTACTATGGCTTCGCCTCCTTCTTCGCCCAGGTGAAGCGCAAGAACGCCGAAGATCCGCGCGAGCGGATCATCTTCGACGGCGGCGGCGAGGTCCAGCAGCCGGTCTCCAAGCAGAACGCCAAGCCGAAGTTCCTGGGCACGGCGACGCCCGACAACTTCGGGAAAATGTCGCGCCGCGAGGCGGTGGCGCAGTGGCTGACCTCGACCGACAATCCATGGTTCGCGCGGAATATCTCGAACATCATCTGGTCGCACTTCTTCGGCGTCGGCATCACCGATCCGGTCGATGACGTGCGCGTCTCGAATCCACCCGCCAATCCGGCGCTGCTCAATGCCCTGACCACCCACTTCGTCGACTACAACTACGACTTCAAGCGCTTGGTGAAGGACATCTGCACCTCCCGGACCTACCAGCTGGCTAGTACCACGAATGAGACCAACGAGGGCGATATGCGGAATTTCTCCCACTCTCTGGTCCGCCGGGTGAGGGCGGAGATCCTGCTCGACAGCATCTCCCAGGTCACCGGAACTCCGAACAAGTTCAAGGGCCTGCCGCTCGGCTCCCCGGCGGTCGAGATCGCCGATGGCAACACCAGCAACTACTTCCTGACCACCTTTGGCCGGGCGACCCGCGCGACCGCCTGCTCGTGCGAGGTGAAGATGGAGCCGAACCTTTCCCAGGCCCTGCACCTGCTGAACGGAGACGCCACCCACAACCGCATCGAGCAAGGCAAGATCGTCCCTGAGCTATTGAAACAAAGCAAATCGCCTGAAGAAATCATCCGCTATCTCTACATCAAGGCCCTGAGCCGGGACCCGGTAGCGGAGGAAATCAGCCAGCTCACCGCCGCGGTCGGCGAGGCCAGGGACGACAAGGAAAAGGAGCAAATCCTGAACGACGTATTCTGGGCGATCCTGAATTCGAAGGAGTTCATCTTCAATCATTGAGCCGCATGTCTCCATCCATGAATCCTAACCGCGAATGGACGCGAATGGACGCTAAGTCTGGAATCCAACAGGCACAGTTCGCCTTTACTGGTCGATTCATGGATCGGAAATATTCGCGTCCATTCGCGTCTATTCGCGGTTGCAGTCCTTTGCTCACGTTAGCCCTTCTGGCGGTCGTTCCGCTCCACGCAGCCGACAAGGTGACCTATGAAGACCAAGTCCTGCCGATCTTCCAGCAGAGCTGCCTCAACTGCCACAATCCGGACAAGGCCAAGGGCGGTCTCGACCTTTCATCGTTCTCCGGAGCGATGAAAGGCAGCTCAGGCGGCAAGGTGGTGGAGCCCGGCGACACCGGCTCGAAGCTGCTCGCCTGCGTGATGCAGACCAGCGACAAGAAGATGCCACCGGAAG
>JAQGPE010000416.1 GCA_028293225.1 Akkermansiaceae bacterium
CCACCACCGCCAGCTTGACGATGTTCAGATACTCCCCGCGCTGCTCCGTCCACACGCAGATCCTCTCCCCGCCCTCCAGCTCCGCCAGCGCCCGCCCGATCGACCCGTGAAAGGTCGACGCCCGCCGCTCCGGCCCCAGCGCCACCGTGTAGGCCACATCGTAGCGCGTCCACTTCCGCACCGCTGCCGCCGGACTCTGCACCGCCGCCACCGACTCAAAGTAGGCCATCGTCCCGCCAGCATACCGGTCCAGCGTGAAATCCGGCCGCCCGGCCTCCACCGCCGCCGGGTCCTTTTCTTCCGTCTCTCCAGCAACTACCGCATTCATAGTAATCTCTTTGTTGTTCGTGGTTCCTTGTTCGTTCTCAAAAAAATCTCCGGTCCCTTCACCAGGCAGGACCGGAGGGGGGACACTCTTGTCCCCCTGCTCAGCGGCTTCGCCTGGTCAAAAGCGGGCCTCTTCGCAGCTCACCCATCCACCCCGGGAACTCAGCAGTTCCTCCTGACAACCAGGCCCGCGAGCTCAGCAGGGGACAAGAGTGTCCCCCCTCCGTTCTACCACCCCGCGCTTCGAAAACAGATCCAAATCCCTGCCTTTCATCAGTTAATCAGTCAATCAGCCCAATCAGTGATCCCCAGCCCGAGCCATCCCTCACCGCCATTCCCGCCAATACCCCAAATTCCGGAAAACCAACACCGCACACAACAGCGCAAACCCGCCCGCCGCTCCCGCCACCGGCCCATTCCCCGTCAGCGCCGTCCCCGCCGCCGCGATCCCGAACCCCGCCGCCGAGCCCAGCAGCAGCAGCCCCATCCGCAGGAAATCCCCCGCCTCCGCGGTCGCTCCCGCCCGCCTGGCTCCGCGACGATGCCCGGAGAACCGCCCCACCCGCGCATCCGGCAGTGGCCGCCCCCGCCCATCCCGCGCCCGGCGCAGACGCACCCCCGTCTGCATCGTCGCCACCCGGTGAACCGTGCCCGTCCGCATCATGGCCGTGACTGCTCCTGCTGCTGAGCCCTCCGTTTCAGCTTCCGCCGCGAACGCTCCGCCAGCAGCCGCTCCAGCCGCGCCGCCTGCTCCGGCCGCCGCATCAGCTCCTGGAGCGCCCCCTGCAGCGCCTCATCGCTCAGCCCCTCCACCGCCAGCCGCGGGTTCGCCGCCCCGGCTGCCAGGCCCTCGTCATCGCATTGATTTCGTTGTCTCATCTTGGTTCTCGTGATCGTCGTGAAATGTCAAAAAAGGTTCAGCCGTGGCGCACGATTAGGAGGGGTCCTAGCCGGTCCTGCAGGTGTCTTCAGCCCGCGTCGCGAGCGCGGGCACCACGGCGTGAAATCATTCGGAAAAAAGCATTCTCACCGCGGGATCGCCGCCACCGGACAAGTCCCCCGCAGACGCCTGTCGAAGGTGGCTGATGCGTCCCGCTTCAGCGCGAAAGGCCCACGACCGCAGGTCGCACTTCCTCTTCCTTTCGCACTGAGCAGGCCATTCATCCTTCGGAAAAACAGCAGCCTGCGGCTGTCAGTTCCCAGAGCTGAAGCGGGACGCATCAGCCACCTTCGACAAGCGTTACAAGCAGACCGGGGCCTTAGCCGCATGGCTCTCAGCACCGGCACCACCCCAGCCAACCCTGAAAGGACGGAAGGAACCGCCGCGGCGCGCCACCGGGCCACCGGGCTCCCGCTACGGCCCCCACCGTAGCTCAGCCCCGTGCCGTCGCGTCCCTCCGCGGCATTCCGCACCCGCCTGCCATCCGCGGCGGCCGGACCTCGCGCTAGTGCAGGCAGCGATCCCCGGACGGCCACCACGCCATCAGCCCAGGAACCACCGACTCCCTCCTGCCACGCCCCGGTCCGCACCGCCCGGACACCCAGGCCCGCACGTGCTCCTTCCGCCCTTTCAAGGCTCGCTTCTCCTCTTCGTCCCATCGCGGAAATCCTCATCGCTCCGGCCCTCCCTTCCCCTCGTCTCCCACCCGCTCCTCCGCCCCGCCGGCAGCCGCCGCAGCCACCGCCGCCAGCTTCTCCTCGATCCACAACTCCAGCTGGGCAGAGAGCGTCCTTCGCTCCTCCCGCGCCTTCTCCTTGGCCACCTGCAGCAGACTTCCATCGATGGAAATCGTGGTGGACCGTTTCGTCGTCGTATTCATTCGCTTCGTCGTCTTTCGGGAAAAATGGCACGGCGGATAACCGAGGGAGGAAAGGAGCGCCGCCGCGTGGATTTCATCGTCGTCATCCACATCGCGCCCGCCTCCGGCTCACTCGCCGCACCGGGTTCAGGGAAATGTCAGGCTTGTCAGGAAATCTCCCGCCGGCTTCTCGCGGCCCCGGACCCAGCGCTCATCGTCATCATGATCATCGACGTGCGGCAGCTGCCTTTCCGGACCGCCCCCGGCGGGGCTGTTATGTGTGTGTTTTTTTGCGATCGTCTCTCGCCATCGCGGGATCGCTCCCGCCGCGCTGTCACCAGCGCTGGCACCCGGGGAAGTACGGCGAGCCTCGTTGCTCCATCCGTCCGCCGTCCCCATCCCGTTCTTTCACCTCGCTTCAGAGGCGGTCGGCAAAACGCGACCATCCGGAAAATCGAACCGCAAATCGCAGATCGGACTGATTTTCGGATTCACTGAAATAGAGGCAGGGAATTGGGGTTTCGAGGTTGAGTGAAGCCACTTTCTTCGCGGCTTCAAAACTTGGTGTCTTTGGCGTCTTTGCGTTTCAATTTTCCGGATCGTCGTGATTTCTCAGCCAGGCTCTCTGACCGGCCGGACACAGAACAGAAACCGCGCGGGGCGGGAGGGAAGGTCGTTTCCGGTCTTCTCACTCGGTTGGCGGAACCCGCCTCATCGCCTCTCCCCAGCCTGGGCTTCTGTCCTGTCTCCGGCCGGTCTTCCCGGCCCCGGCGGCGGCGCTGAAATGCAGCACCACCGTCGTGACAATTGGTGTGATACACCTTGATACACTGCTCGCCAATCATTTTCTTCTGTAATATTTCTTACTAAGGTGTATTATGCTCTCAACTCACATGACCCGGCCCGCCAAAACCGCGAAGAAGACCGCCCCCCCGCCGGCGGCCCCCGTCCCGCCCACCCGCTCCGTGGAGCCGCCCACCCGCCATTTGGGACCACCCACCCGCCACATGCAGCGGGCCGATGGCAAGGCGCAGACCAGCATCAGCATGCGGGAGGATCTGCTCGACCAGGCCCGCCGCGCCGCCGAGGCCGAAGGCCGCTCCCTCTCCAACTGGATCGAGCAAATGCTCAAGGAACGCTTCACCCCCGGCAGCGACCCCGCCGCATCCGCAGCGGACGCCGGCCCGGCTCCCAGGTCCGCTACCCCACCCCCCAAGTCAGCGCCGCGTGGTAGGAAGAAAGCGTGATCTCCCGCACCGTCCACCTGAACACCTCCCCGGCCACCGCGGATCCGCCCGCGCCCCGGCGGCACCCCTTCGCAACCGCCACTTGCCACCTCGCACCCGGTGCGACGCAACCCTCACACCGCGAACGACCCGACACCTTCGAAACCCCGGCGCCGGGCCCAAAAACCCCGCCCCTGCGTCCCGAAATACCCTGCCGCCCTGCTGTTCGTTTCATGTGTTCACTTGAACAAATTTCTTCCCCTCCGTCCAGATTCCAGATGTAGGTATTTCGCACCTACCTCCCCACCCACCTCTAGGAATACTTAACCACCTCTCAGCCGCCCCTACTCCCCACAACTTCTGCCGATTTTGCCCCCCATCCCGGAAAATGAAAGAAGAGCCCCCTCAGCTCACCCGGCAACGGAGGGGAGACATTCCCGCCCCCCGCCTGCTCACGCGTGGAGAAAAAGAAGCGCCCGCCCCTTCGTCGAAAAAGCCGGGCAACTCTGCACCAGCCCGGCACACCAGCCCGGCATGTCACCCATTTCCGAAGGGCCAAGGGCCCGGCTCCATACCAGCCTGGGGTGACCGCCGCCCTGAAGGGGCCACGAAGCCCCAGGTCAAACCCACCCGCGTAAACGCGCACTCACGCGCACTCCGGACGCGCCCCAAAGCCCCTTACCTCTCCCATCCTGCCGCGTCCGCTCCCCTCAGCGCCCCGCCCCGCCCCCGGCCTCTCTCACTTCGCACTTGCCACTTCCCACTCAGCCCGACCTATCACTCAAACCTCTTCCATTCGCGGTTAAAATCCACATCCCTCACCCTCCCAAAACCATGGCCGGCCCCAAACGACACACCATCTATCTCACCGACGACGAAGCTGCGATTCTCGACGCCATCAGCGCGCGTCAGAAGCTGTCCCGCTCCGCCGTCATGCGTCACCTCCTGATCTACCAGGGTCTCTGCGGCGGCGACATGCCGCTCACGCGCAAGATCCTCGGCCTCCCCGAGACCGACCGCGACCGCGTCCTCGGCGAGATCCGCCGCCGCACGGAAAGCAACGACCCCGCCACCCCCCAGAAGTTCAAAGCCTGGGTCCTCGAGACATTAGGCTCCGCCGACCCCGCCGCCCTGGAAACCGGCGCCGACCTCCTCCTTAAAAAACTCCTGGGTGGGTGAGAAGCGAAAAATCGAGTTCACAGACTGGTTCAATCTTTGAACAAGACTGCCGGATCCTTTTCCTATTCCGTCTGAGCTTACAAAGCCGAATCGGTGGAGGTCCTCCACTTTGTCTGCAACCGGGCTCTCCGTGCCATTCAACGCCTGAACTTTACTCGAAAGGCTCAAATCCCCCGTTGCCAGATGAAACTATCTCCCTGAAAACCAGCTCAGCAGAACGGCACGCATCTCCGCATGATCATCGACGGCCCAAGCGCTCTTGGTATTCAGCGTTCCCCAGCCCTCGTCCCGGGAAAAGTATTCCCGCGCGATATCTGCCGCTTTCGAAAAGGCGGGGTTGTCCTTCAGGAAATCGATGACACGTGCGGTAGTCCGCGATTCAGCTCGTGAGGTCATCGCCATGATGCGGCAAACGTCGGACGCATGCTTTTTCGCCTGTCCATCAAAGAACCTCCGCTTCCTCCCATCGTCTTGATGCTTCCCGGCCTTGGCGACCATGTCGGCCATCGCCGTTAGTTTCATCACGCTCCAGGTTACCGGATTCGGAAGGGGAATTTGTAGCTCAGCCAAGTTGATGATGTAGGAATAGAGGTGGCAGCCAGCCGCCTCCTCGTTCGCTCGTCCATGGATGCCACTCTCTCCTAAAGACGGCTTGTGAGTAATATGATGCCCCTTGGTTCTAACATTCGGCAGCCCCTTGTCCGGCACCTCCGCGTGGAACTCCACAACGACTTGACGTGCACCACCAAGGTCCTTGGTAAATTGCCATCGAGGAATCGTAGACTGATAATCCATTGCGGTGAGTAGCTCTGTCACCCGTCCCTGGGCCATCTCGTCCGCGATGAGGCCCAGATCCACCACAAGATCAAAGTCCTTCGTCGCCCTTGGGTTGACATCGATCCAGCGATCTAGCGGCACCAGGATTTGATCACCACTTCTCTTTAGCCAGTTTTGCTTCAGTAGCAAACCTTGGCCGCCTGCCACCGCCAGGGGAGTTGCACCAGCCACCACGAGTCTCCGCCAGATCTCCAGGAACTCCTGCTCGAGCTCGCCTTCTGTTACCTTATTCATGATCGTTCTTTGCCCGTGCCATGAGCTGCTTCTTTAAATCGCGTGCCGCGTCCTGCTGCCGGGCATCGCCTGTCTGGAGCTCCAACCAGGTCTGCAGCTGGCTGGCCCAGCGGTTGCCCTCTTCATCCACCTCATTGCCAAAATAGTATCCAGGTTCCGTTGTCTGGATGAAGACGACGTCGGCAAAGGAACGGGAACTAGCTTCGCCGACACCCTGCAAGGCGATCACCTCCTGAAGATCCGGAACAACCACTTGAAGCGGACCGCTCTGAGAAAAGGCTTCATAGCGAGCGATCGATGATTCACCGGTAATAGCCCATTGTGCCGTTCCTCCTCCGGGGCGGAGATGGTGCTCACCCCACTCGAAAATCTTTGGCAACGTGAATCCTGACAAAACAGTGCAGGGAACAGACGGCAGCTTCGACGCCGGCTTCCACGCTTCGCCAAGTTTTTCTAACAAAAGCGGTCGATCGCTGACGACAAACGTCCGGGATAATTTCTTCACGATGCGCTCCTCTGTCAGCGCCGAAAGAGCCTTTGAAACCTGCGAGAGGGAGATCCTGGCCCCGGCCTTCACCACCGCATCCTGCACCTCGCTCAGGGATTCCCAGCGCTCTTGACTGATCAGCACCCTGGCTACCATCGCGGATAGACCGCTGAAAGGATCGTTGAGCGGACGCCCCCCTGGAAAGCGATTCGGTCGCCCGCTGCGCCGCACATACATCCGGCCCGGGACCATCACCAAGAGGTTGCCGCATGCATCGATTCCACTCACGCCTTCCCTCTCCAGCTCATCCAGTCGCTCTTCCGAGAGATAGGGAACCAGAATCATCGGCTTACCGTGCGGACCTGCGTATTTCGCATACTTTCTGGCCTGCATTACGGCCATCTGCACGGCTTGGGGGGTATTTTGAGCCTTAGCCTCCACAACAAAGGTGATCGGCTCATCCTCCTGCCACTGGAGAGTCAGCAGAGCATCCACCCCGGGGTCTGATTCATGCCCTAAGACAACCTCAAGTCTCCTCAGGCAGCCCGGCAAGCCAAGCCCCTCCGGGCCCTCCGCCGCCAGCAGCGAGAGCAATCTTTGATGAGCCATTTTCCCAGAGAAGATCATTTTCCTAGACGGGAAAATATTTTATTTTAAGAAATTTTCCAGTTTTTTCTTCATTTTTGTCATTTTCTCCGCCAGGAAAATGACCCATTTCGGGAAAAATTCTCAAAATGCCTTTCTCCGAACCGATCCAAACCACCGCAGAAGCTAGCATCGGAGCGTATAGATCACCCGAGAATATCAGAATGGCATCAACATAGTTTGACAACCATGCCCAGTATTGTTTGGGATTTCATATGGCATATACCCTCCCCCTAAATGCAGCTGAACTCGCAGAGATCGCGAAGCAAGATCCCAGAACGAAAGGAGACGGTGGATTTCAAAGTTTCATGGTAAGGTTACAAGATTTGGTTGATCACCGGACCAAGACAATCACGATCACGGATGACATTGCAGCCAGGGCCCAGAAATACGCTTTCAAATACGGCAACGGTGGATGGGAGGATCGACTGACCTCAATTTTTGGTCGGCATTTGGGATCTCGATTGGACCAAATTCCCAAGAAAAATTAGGACTTGTACGAGAAAAATAAGCCGCTACCTATAGAGCGACTTATGAATGTCACACAAAAAACCAAAGTCCTCCTTTACCGCGGCGACTGCATCGAGGGGATGCGGAAAAACGTCCCTACGGCATCAGTGGACATAATCGTTACATCTCCGCCTTACAATCTTGGAATCAAATACAACTCCTACGCTGATCAGAAGGACTGGGACGACTATTTGAGATGGACCGTTGAATGGGCGAGAGAAGCCGCCCGCTGCCTGAAGCCGGATGGCTCTCTTTTTTTGAACGTTGGGGGATCTCTCAAAGCGCCCCTTCTTCCACATGTAATCATGAATCTTTTGGTGGAAGAAACTTCACTTTTCGTTCTCCAAAACACAATTCATTGGATCAAATCAATCGCGCTATCTGACACAAAAAACGGGCCCGAACGTCAAAGAGGCCATTATAAACCCATTAATTCGGATCGGTTCGTAAATGACTGTCATGAGCACGTCTTTCACTTGACCAAAAGCGGCGTAACCAAATTGGACCGCAAAGCTATCGGCGTTCCCTATTCTGACAAATCCAACATCGGCAGATGGGGACATACAGACGGAGAAGACCTAAAATGTCGCGGAAATGAATGGTTCATACCCTACAAGACCATCACGCGAAGAACTGACGACCGTCCTCATCCCGCCACTTTCCCTGACGAATTGGTCTCTAAATGCGTAAAATTGCACGGCAAAAATGGTAGTTCCGTCGTCATGGATCCTTTCCTCGGAATTGGCCACGCAGCCTATGCGTCGATCGACTGCGGGGTTGCAGAATTCATTGGATTCGAAATCGACGCGTCTTACATGTCGGTCGTATGCGACGAGTTGGCAGCCCGGGCCAAAATCTATGAACAGAGAGAATCTGCATCGGCATAGCATAAGCGCCAAAGCAAGGTCAAGCCGGACTGCCTTACAGGCGTTCCCTCTCGCGGAAATAGTTCCACTGATCCGCCCGACCGTCTGTCTGCCTCCACCCGCCCCCACCCTCCACTGCGCCGCTTTCCTCATCGCCGGGCATTCCCGCTTGCGGCGGAGCGCGGCGTGGGGATTCGCGGCCGCCCTCGTGCCCGCCGTCCCGGCCGGTGCGTTTGCCGCGCGGTCCTGGTCCGCGTGGTTCGGCATCCCCGCCGTCTTCATCGCGGTGCTCACCCTCGTTCGCTACCTCAGAGGCCGCGGCCGCCTGCACCGCGCCCTGCGCTGCCCGGTCTGCGGCAGTGGAAATGGTCAGCTCCTCTGGGGCCGCCGCGCCGTCTACGATTGCCGTGACTGCAAGAATGTCTCCCCCACCGACTGCCGCATGTCCCGCCACCACGCCAGGCCGGTGAACATCGGCCCGCCGTAGCCAGCCGCTCCCGCTGACAGCGGTGGCTTCCCCTGCGCCTCCCTGGCTTCCGGTCCGCGTCCGGTAAATTCCCCGTCACGCCGCGCCTTCCCGTTTGCCGCGTGCGGGGCGATGTGATAGATCGTGGCGCCCTTCTCACGGGCGCGGCAGCCGTCGTGGCGCCCCACCCCGCCGGAACCACTAGTCGCGCCGTACTTCCTCACCCGCCCGCCGTGGAACTGCCTCCCGCAACTGCCGAACTCAGCGCGCTCACCGCCCGGCAGCGCACCCATCTCCGCGATGTCGGGAAAGCCGCGGCCGCCCTGGCCGTCATCACCGTGGGAGGGCTGCTCTGGAATGCCAGGACCGCCCCCGGCCAGGAGGACGGCGCCGGCATAGCGCAATCTCTTGCCGGCTTTATCCTGCCGCTCCTCTGGCTGATCGTCGCCATCTCCCTGGCGCTGGCCGCGCTGTCCTACCTCAGCGTCACCCGCGGGATCGCCAGGGTCCGCTCCATGCGGACCGCTGCCGGGCTCCACCCGCAACTGCCTCCCGCACTGACCGCCTGCCTGGCGGGAAAGGCCTGGCAATGGCGGACCCTCCGCGCGTCCGGCATCGTCATGTCGGTCACCTTCTGCCTCGTCTATCTGCTGAACCACTTCCGCCTCCACCGCTGGCAAACGCTCCAGGACGGCATCAGCCTGATCTCAGCCATCCTGCTGGTGGGGTCGGCCATGAGCTTCGTCGTCGCCGCCGTGCGCTTCGTGAACTACGCCCGCCAGGCCGCGCGCCAGCATCCCCATTCGCCCCCGCCGGGACCCTGAGCCGCCTGCCTCTTTCCCGCCGAATTCACGCTCCCTTCATCCGCTCCGCAAATTCGGAGGCCTGCGGGAAAGGCGCCGCACCGACGCCCAGGACTCTAGATTTTGAGCAAAGAGCGCGAT
>JAQGPE010000061.1 GCA_028293225.1 Akkermansiaceae bacterium
CGGGGCCAAAATTCGTGATTCGCTGAGGATCGGGAAGTTGCCGCAGCTTCAAAATCCGAAAATGGTCGAGTGGAAGGATTTTACTTTCAGTAATATAACCCTGAGTGCACCCGGATCGCCGCTGAATGCAGGCGATATGGCGAGAGCTTCGAAGGCTTCTCCGGAGAAGGTGAAAAGTGTACAGTTCGCTACCGAGAAATGTCTTGTCGATCTAGTCTCTCGTGAGGGAAACAAAGGGCGGACTCCCATCGAAATCCTTAAAGAAAAGCTGAGCCTTTACCCTCCAGAGTCTGTGAAAGTGATCTTCCACGAGGGAATCAAGACAATCGCAGGCAAGCCTGCAATCGAAGCGTTGGTCACGGTGGATCAGGATGCGGTAAAGACGGAATTCGATGAGATCATTTTGGTTGATGGAGATGTCGCCTGGGGAGTCACTGTAACCGGCGCACCGAGAGCGACAGCGGCGGACGTCGCGATCATTCGGAAGTCTCTAAGCTCAGGGGGGTGAGTAGAAGCCGTCCGCCACTTGAAGGCTACCAGGAAGTGGCTGCCTGGCGTTACCCAGACCGCCATGATGTTGCAAGGGATTGAGTTCCACAGGCCCATAGACCGATTCTGCATGGATTTTATGCCAAAATCGTGATTCTGTAGGCTCGACTTTCCCGTTTAGTTGAGTTATACGAAGCATCGTCTCACCGACCCCCACACCGAAACCTTCATGAGCAGCAACCGAGGAATTTTTGAACCACAGGAGGGATTCGCCCCCGCGCCTCCTGCCAAGAGCCCCTTCGCCGTCGCGAGCGAAGACGCTTCCTCCAGCCCGTTCGCCGTCGTGCCGGAGCCGGAGTCGCCGTTTGCCGCCATGAAGGATGAGCATCCTCATCGCCTGACGCCGGAGTCAGGCCGCCCGGCCAAGGTGCCTGAGCGCCGCCCGGAGCCCGCCGCCACGGAGGCCCGTTCGCCTTTCAGCCAGGAGCCGGTCTTCGGTTCCTCGCCGTTCGAGGCCGCGCCCGCTTCTCCTTTCAGCGTGCCGGAAAAGCCGATCCCTGCACCGGCTTCGTCACCATTTTCCTTCTCGCCAGAACCCGTCCAGGCCTCTACGGCTCCGGCGATGACATCGGCACCTTCTTCGGCGGTTTCCGCCGCCATCGCCGCGGCTGCCGGCAATCCGCCACCGCTCGCTTCCGCCGCCCCGGCCCAGGCTGCCGTCCAGCCGCAGCAGCAGGCTGCCGCTGCGTTCGCGCACGATGGCTACGAGTCGGATTCCCGCTCGATCCGCCAGCTTGAACTGCGCGCCATCTTCGGCGTCGACCGCGAACTGACTGCCGATGAGATCCTTCAGCGCAGCCGCTCGCTGCCGGGCATCCGCCACGTTGCCCGTCTGGCCGCGCAGGACGCCGGCGTGCTCGATGGTCTGAAGCGCCTGATTTCCGGCCTCGGCTTCGGCAATGGCCAGGTGAAGCTTTACTCCGGCAGCATCCCGATCGAGTTCATCCGCGAGGGCAATGTCCTGCTCGCGGTGCAGACCGACGGCGGCTTTGCTCCCGGCGTGCGTGAAACCCTGATGATCGTCGCCCGCGAACTGGGCCGGATCTGAATTTGAAAACTGCCCCTGTCCGCTGGTGACGGTATCTCCCGACCAACGCGAAATCGCCGTCAAGGTCGCACTGACCGGTGCCGCGGACAGTGGCAAACTCGCTATCCTCAGGGCCATCGCCTTTCGCAAGGGCGTGGCCCAGGTTCGTGAATACCCCATCGGGGCGCTGCGGACTTTCCGTGCCGAGTGGACCGAGCCGCTGGAAGCCGGCAAGCGGCTGAGGATCGCGGTGCACTCGCTGACCGGGCAAACGGCCTACGATGCGGCGGAGGAATTGCTGACCCGCGATGCCGACGGCCTGATTTTTGTGGCGGATGCCACGCCGGACAAGTTCCGCGCGACTTGGGAGGCGTTGATGCGGCTCGGTGAAAACGCCCGGCGCAACGGCTACGACCTGCGCTCCGTGGCGCTGGCGCTTCAGTATCACCACGCCGAACGTCACCCGGGCTTCGATCCCCATGACCTCGATGCCAAGCTGGGCGTGCCTCAGGGCTCGATCCCGCGGTTTGTCAGCACCGATCAGGAGCCTGATGCCGCCGACTTGGCCTTTGACTCGGTCATGGCGCAGATCCACGAGAAGATCGCCGCCGAGGTTTGATTCAGGAAATCCCGTGGAAATAAGCCCGATTGGCTTATTGGAAGCGAATTGCTAAGCGGTGGTGAGGATCGCTTCATCCCAGTCTTTCCAGACGGGATCGAGGCCCTTCGCCGTCAGCATCGCAGCCACCTCGGCCGGGGAGCGCGTGTCGTGAATCTGGAATTGCTCGGTCGCTCGCTCGCCCTCCTTGATTTCCGCCAGTTCGACGCGGCGGCCTTTGACGGTGAGATGCAGGTCGTCGTGACCGGCGCGGGTGTAACCGCCGGGTTCGGTGCGGGCTCCTGCCGACATGGTGGTCACGCCGAGATGGACCACCGCATCGCGGAAGGCGGGATTTTCCCGCGTCGACATCACGATCCCGACCTGCGGAAAGCAGATCCGGAAAGCACAGATGACCTGCACCAGCGCTCGGTCGGAAAGGTAGAGTTCCTCATCCGGCTGATACTGGTAGTTCCCGGCGTAGGGCCGCATGCGCGGAAAGGCGACGGTGAACTGGGCTTTCCAGCAGTGCTTGTAGAGATACTCCAGGTGGGCGGCCAGGGAGATGGCCTCGTGGCGCCAGTCAGCCAGACCGAAAAGGGCGCCGATGCCGATGCGGCGGAAGCCGCCGGCGTAGGCCCGCTCCGGGCAGTCGAGCCGCCAGTCGAAATTTTTCTTCGGCCCGGCGGTGTGCAACTGGACGTAGGTGTCGCGGTGGTAGGTCTCCTGGTAGACGACGAGGCCCTCGGTGCCGTGCTGGACCATTTCCCCGTACTCGGCGTCCTCCATCGGGCCGACTTCGATTCCCAGCGTGGGGATGAAGGTTTTCAGGGCGTCCACGCATTCCTGCAGGTAGCCATCGGAGACGAATTTCGGATGCTCGCCCGCGACCAGCAGGACGTTGCGAAAGCCGAGCGAGTGCAGATGCCGGGCCTCACGGACCACCTGATCGACGGTCAGAGTGGTGCGGAAAATCGGATTATCGCGGGAAAAGCCGCAGTAGGAGCAGTTGTTGACGCATTCGTTCGAGACGTAAAGCGGCGCGAAGAGCCGCATGGTGCGGCCGAAGTGCGAGCGGGTCAGCCGGCGGCTCTCGCGGGCCATCTGCTCCAGACTCGCGTCAGACCCCGGCGCGATCATCTTCTCGAAGCGGCTCAGAAGAGGGGACTTCCGGGCCAACAAATCTGCGTATTCTTGGGAAAAGCTCACGTCCGCCGGAATCATGGTCCGGCGGGGGCGGTCCGTCAAAGCACGATCCCAGGAAC
>JAQGPE010000093.1 GCA_028293225.1 Akkermansiaceae bacterium
TAAGCACCAGCAGGACGGGAGAAGTTCTCATCAAAAAGGCAGCGGAGCGATCCTCTGCCTTTTTGCATTTCTGGAGTAGGCCACCGGTCTCGCTCTGTCTCGCTCTCAATCTCCGCCTCATCGCCAAGCGCCCAGCCCCTGGAGCGCCGCAGGTGCGAAATGCGACAGCCAAGGGGTGAAACCCCTGGTCAAACCATCCGGCGAAAGCCACAAGACGGGCGCGCCCATCCGTGAGTTCTTTCGGGGCTCCGCGACGCGCTCGCTCCTCTTCGCAGTCCGCCTCTCCTTCCCCTTGAACCGCTCACGACCGACCGCGGGTCGCACTGGTTCAATGGCCGGGATTCCCCCCTCACCCGTCAATGCGGGCCTCCAGGTACGAAAGAGCGTCCTTGAACTGCTCCGCATCGGTCGCCTTCTGGAACTCCTCCAGCCCGCCAAGGTGGAGGACCCGCGCCAATCGCGCGAGACCGTGCAAATGGGACCGGTCATCCGTGGCGCAAAGCAGGAAAAACAGCGATGTCCCTTCACCATTGTCCGCGCCGAAATCGACCGGTTCCTTGGTCCGCAAGGCGCACAGGAACTGCCGGTCAATGGCGGCCGGAGTCGGCCGCCGCGGGTGACAGATGGCCACTCCGCCAGGCATCGCCGTGCTGCACAAATTCTCCCTCTCGATCAGAGAGGCCAAAAGGAATTCCTTGTCGACGAGCAAGCCGGTCTCCCAGGCGATCTCGACCAAGGCCTGCAACACTTCCGCCCTGCTTTGAATTTCAACATCGAGGGCGACTCCCCGCATCGGCAGCCGCGAAGCCAGCCGGTCACTGCGATGGGTCCGGAAGGTCCCGTCTTCCAACAGACCGGCCTCGATGCGCTTTTCGAGCTCCGAGACATCGACGCCCTCCAGCGTGTGGATCTTGCGCTCCAGCCAGTCGACGACTTCGTCCCGGTGGAACCGCAACTGCCCGTCGATCTCCACCGCTGGCAGCTTCTCGCCGCGGACCAGACCTTCGATGAAACGCGGCGACCACCCAAACGCCTGGGAGAGATCGCCTAAGCTGATATGGGCTTCCTGATTGCGCAGTTTGTCCGGAGGTAGCGGAGGCATGGGAAAAATGGAGGTTGCGGCGTGAAGCCTCCCACCGGTCACCAATCGCACCGTGAGCGGCCTCACGGAAAGAGAACTATACTGACTACCCCTACTCTCAAGTAGAAATTGACAGAGCCCACCCCCGATTCCTCCCTCCTTGTCCCGCCTGGAAAAACCGCCCCTGCCGGACTCTCCTCCCTGCGTTCCATGCTTCATCGTCCTCCCTTCCCGGGCGGGCTCAGGCAAAAACGCTTGCTATCTCTACCAATTGGTGTGATTTACCGGCAGCTGCTTTGAGCAGCCGCCCTCCCGCCTGGGAGATGGCCACCCGACGAGGGCGCCAGAATGCAGCGAGCGATCGTTTTTCGCTTCCCGCCGGCCTTCTGACCCGGGGGAGGCAACGGTTTTCCCGCCGCCTCCATCCGACCGACCTCTTCAGTCCGCCCATGCTCTACGTTCTCCACCACGATCAGGTGATCTGTGCCGCGTTTGATTTCTCTCCTTTCCAGTCTTCGCGCTGGAACCGCGGGCAGATCGTCCATTTCGCCACCACCCGCTCGCCAATTCCCCCCGGCGTGGACTGCGCCATTCTCGCAGACCTCTCAGGCAGGGCCTGGCACGTGGAGATTCTGAATCCCGCGGGGCCGGCCATCGCTCCGCCATCCGCCAGCGGCGCCGGCGCCACCGTCAGAATCCTGCGCTCCCTGACCACCGACGCCGAAACCCTCAGGCTGGTCTCCGACTACGCCACCGAAACTGCCGCGTTGATCCGGCAGGACGGCCATTTCCTGAAATGGCAGGGCGCGGCCTGAAAGCGCTGCCCGGATTCGCCACCAACTCACGAACCTATCACCGCGAACATCCCAGGGTTCACCGCGCAGCCGTTCATTCACCACGGCTCCGCCACCCGATGCCCCCCGCACCCGAGCCGTCCCTGAGCAAGGTCCCGGAGGTCTGCCTGACTTTCTGGATCATCAAGATCGCCGCCACCACCCTGGGCGAAACCGGTGGCGACGCCGTGTCGATGTCGCTGAACCTGGGCTACCTGGTCGGCACCGGCATCTTCGCCGCCCTCTTCCTCGTCGCCGTCCTGGCCCAGATCCAGGCCCGGAAATTTCACCCCTTCCTCTACTGGGCGACGATCACCGCCACCACCACCGTCGGCACCACCCTGGCCGACTTCGCGGACCGCTCCCTGGGCATCGGCTACACCGGCGGCTCCCTGATTCTCCTGACCCTGCTCCTCGGCAGCCTGGCCCTCTGGCGCCGCTGTCTCGGCACCGTCGCCGTCGCCAGCATCCACACACCCGGGGCCGAGATGTTCTACTGGGTCACCATCATGTTCTCCCAGACCCTGGGAACGGCGCTGGGCGACTGGGCCGCCGACACCGGCGGACTGGGCTACGCCGGAGCCGCCCTGATTTTCGCGGGCCTGCTCGCCGTCGTGGTCGCCGGGTATTTCCTGACCCGGATCTCACGCACCGCCCTGTTCTGGACCGCCTTCATCCTGACCCGGCCGCTGGGAGCCGTCGTCGGCGACTTCCTGGACAAGCCGGTCGCATCCGGAGGGCTGGCCCTCAGCCGCTACACCGCCACCGCCGTCCTCGCCGGATTGATCCTAGCGGGCATCCTGGCATTTCCCCAGCGCGCGGCAAAGACCGCCAGCCACTGAAAAGACCGCGCACCCGGATAGGCCGCCGAAAAAAGGCCCGCCTTTTGAAGGCGGGCCTTTTTCTCTCTGTGTCAACTTACTACGCAACTAGGAAATACGAGCGGAGGCGGGAACCGGACAGCGGAACTTCAGTGCAAGTCGCTCCACCACCCGGCCCCGAAAGCGGGGATCGATCAGCGGATTTCGCCGTTCATGCCGTTCGGATAGAACAGGCCCTTGGTGGCGTTCGCGCCACCGTAGACGATGTTCAGCACCTGGCGGGTCGAGCGGCTGAAAGCAACCGAGTTCGAGTCGGTCGGGATCAGGTTGGCATGGCCGCCCACCAGGATGCCCTGGTCGAGCGGCGTGGCTCCGGCTGGAAGATGGTCGAGCGAAGCGCGGATCGCGGAGATCTGGTTCACCACGCCCTGGATGTCCGTGCCGCGCTGATAGAGCAGCGTGCGGATGCTGCCGGCGTGGTAGGCTTCCACGCCCAGGATGCCGGCGGCGGCCTCGAGGAAGGCCTTGTTATTCACCAGCGGGCTCGCGCCCTTGTAAGCGGTCACCCCCACGTCTTCGAAGATGAAGGCGCCGAGCAGGAAATTGATTTCGCTGGCGAACGGATCGAAGTTGCCGATGCCAAGCAGGCCACCGAGGGCATTGAAACTGCCGACCAGATCGATCTGCGGACGGGCCACCGGCTGGCGGTGCACCGACTCCAGAGCGGCGCGCAGGAAGCGCACGTGGTTGGCTTCATCCGAGGCGATTTCGTTGGCGTAGTCTTCGATCGCCGGAGTGCTGAACACCACCTTGGTCGAGCCCTCCTTGACCAGCACAGTACCCTTGGTGCCGGCGCCGGTGGTGGCGATGGTGGTGGCGTCAAGACCCGCACCGGTGGTGGCGAAAAGGTAGTACTCGGCTTCGAGATACTCCAGATTCAGCGCGAAGTTCAGCACGGCGGCATCACGGCGCGGACCTGCGAAAAGACGCGGGCTGCCATTGCCCGGGAACGGAGGAATCATCAGCGCGCCCTGGGCGGACTGCATGCCGGTGAGAAGCGCCGCAGCGCCGATGCCTGCCCCGCCGAGCTTCTGAAGGAAGGAGCGGCGTCCGGAAGCTTCCGGATTTTCAAGCTGAGCGATGAGGGAGGAGTCTTCGTCGAATTCGGAGTTCATGGTGTTGCTTCGGGTTGGATCGCTCTCATCCGTAACACCGGAGCCACGCACATCCATCCAGCCGCATAACCAATTCCGAATGCACCCATTGGACAATCGCCCGCCGCCTCTTGGCACAGCCGCTGCCGCCTCATGCAAAATGCCGCCGGTCACCCGGCGGCACTGCAAACGACAAACGATGGCTGGAAAAAAGCGGGGGGAAACCCGCGGCGGCGGCCTCCTTGCCCGGAGGCGACCTGAAAAAACGAAATCCCTAGTAGATCAGCCCAATCCATTCTGGCTTCCCGGATCATAGAACCGTAAAGACACAAGAGCCTCGAAATCCGCGCCCTTTCCTGGTCCGAAGCTCATAGAAGAGCAACGGACCATCTTTCACACTTGGCGCACTTGGCGTCTTGGCGGTTCAATTTCCGGAATCGGCGCTTTTTTCGGATAGCCCTATCAGCCCTTCTTCGCGTCGAGCTTCTCTTTCACCTTCTCGGTGATCTCGTTGTAGAGCGCTTCGTCGGCCTTGAGGGCTTCCTTCGCGGCATCGCGGCCCTGGGCGAGCTGCGCGCCGTTGTAGGCGAACCACGAGCCGCGCTTCTGGATCAGGTCCAGCTCCAGGGCCAGGTCGAGCACCGAGCCGACCGAGGAAATCCCCTCGGCATACATGATGTCGAACTCGCACTCGCCGAAGGGCGGGGCGACCTTGTTCTTCACGATCTTCACCTTGGTGCGGCTGCCGATCGCGGTGCCGTCGGTGGCCTTGATCTGGCCGATGCGGCGGATGTCGACGCGGACCGAGGAGAAGAACTTCAGCGCGCGGCCGCCGGGAGTGGTCTCCGGGTTGCCGAACATGACGCCGATCTTTTCACGGATCTGGTTGGTGAAAATGCAGACCGTGCGGGCCTTCGAAATCAGAGCCGTCAGCTTGCGCATCGCGGCGCTCATCAGACGCGCCTGGGTGCCCACGGTGGAGTCGCCGATTTCGCCGTCGAGCTCCTGCTTGGTCACCAGTGCGGCCACGGAGTCGAGCACGATGACGTCGATGGCGTTCGAGCGGACCAGCGCCTCGACGATCTGCAGGGCCTCCTCACCGGACGATGGCTGCGAAACCAGCAGGTCCTCCAGCTTCACGCCCAGCTTGCGGGCATACTGCGGATCCAGGGCGTGCTCCACGTCGATGAAGGCCGCCAGGCCGCCGCGCTTCTGGGCCTGGGCGATGATGGTCAGCGTCAGGGTCGTCTTGCCGGAGGATTCCGGGCCGAAGACTTCCACGATGCGGCCCCGCGGGAAACCGCCGACCCCGAGGGCGCGGTCGATCAGGATATTGCCGCTGGGGATCACCTCGATGTCCATCCGGCGCTCATCCCCCATCCGCATGATCGCGGCCTCGCCGAACTCCTTCTGGATGTTGGAAATCGCGAGATCCAGGTTGCGCTTGCGGGCATCAGCGAGCTTGTCGGAAGGGTCTTCGGTCGTCTTGGCCATGGCGCAATCTAGTGTTCGCGCACTGTTCAGCGCAAGAAAAAAGATGTTCACTCGAACAAAAACGAGCCGATCCCAGCCAAATCCTCCCCGCAACCCCGCTGCGACCCGTTTGTTTTAAAAGACCTGTTAGTTAATTCCAAAAAATGCATAAATTAAGAATGGTGGTTCGCTAAGAATATCCATATCTACCCCCTTGCAATGAAGCGCCTATGTTTGCTCACGTTCTTCTCCCTGAGCTGCCTTGTTTTCGCCAAGGGAGACGATGAGGACGAGAAGAAGCCCCCGATCCCCCTGGATGAAACGGTATTCAGCGATACGATCTGGAGCACCCCGCTCGAGACGATCAAGGGCCCCGATCCCGTGGAGGATGAAGCCCGCGCCAAGCTGCGCGAAAAACTGAAAGCCAAGGGCATCGACCTCGGCAAGGTGAAGAGCGACGGCTTCGACTGGCTTTCCTCCGAAAAACAGGCCATCCGCGCCGACCCGAAAAAGTTCACCCTGCTGACCAAGCCGATCGGTGAAGTCGTGATCCGCGGCAAGGCCAACAACCCCGTGGATGTCAGCATTTCCCTCTACAACCGCGGCGACGACGGCGAAATCTCGGTCTCCAATTACACCCAGAAACTCGACGAGTGGAAGGCCGCTCTCGACGTGAAACTGGGCGTCCGCTCCGCCCCCCGCGAAGACAAGGGGCCGGTGCCGATGACCGGCTGGATGTGGAAGAAAGGCGACACCGCCGTGCTGCTGGAAGGCAGCATGACCAAGGCGGAAAAGCGCCCGGAATTCGTCCGCCTGCGTTTCGCTTCCGTTGCCGCCGCCAAGACCGATCCTGGTGGCGTCGGCCGCCGCAACAGCTTCGCCGCCAATGTCAAACATGACGGCAACTATACCTATATCGATGGCGTCCCGATGGTCGACCAAGGCCAGAAAGGCTACTGCGTGGTCGCCAGCGTTGAGCGCGTCGCGCGTTATTTCGGTGCCGACATCGACCAGCACGAAATGGCCCAGCTGGCCAATACCGACGAGGACGGCACCACCGGCGACGGCATGGAAAAGGCCTTCCAGAAGATCACCGGCAAGATCCACCTCCGCACCCTCAAGCACATCGAGTTCAGCAACAAGCAGCTCGAGCAGGACGTGAAGAGCTACAACCGCGCTGCCAAGACCGCCGGGGTCAAGACCTTCGACATCGACCTGAAGGAATACTATGTCAACGCCCACGCCTTCTGGTCGGTGGCCGACAAGCCGACCTTCCGCGCCATGAAGGCCGCCCAGCCGGGCTTCGCGCAGTTCACCCGCAAGATCAAGGAATACGTCGATCAGGGCATCCCCCTGTTCTGGACCCTCCAGCTCGGCATGTTCAAGGAAGAGGGCCTGCCCCAGACCTACGGCGGACACATGAGCCTGATCATCGGCTACGATGAAAAGGACGGCACGATCAACTACACCGACTCCTGGGGCGAAGGCCACGAGCGCAAGAGCATGCGCGCCGACGAAGCCTACTGCATGACCATGGCGATGTACACCATGGTACCGAACAAGTAAGCCGCCACCAGGCGATCAAAGCATTTCACAAGGCGCCGGGAGCAAAGCTTCCGGCGCCTTTTGTTTTTGAATTCAGGGAGCGCCGCGGGTGCGAAATATGACAGCCAGGGGTGACCGGAGGGAACCCCTGGTCCACGCACCCGGCGAAGCCGCACGACGGGCGCGCCAAGACGTGGCTTCCTTCAGCGCTCCAACGCGCTCGCTCTTCTCCACCAGCCCGCATCGCCCTCTCCTCCGAAAGGCTCACGACCGCAGGTCGCACTTCTTCAATCACCCCTGGCTGTCCCCTTTCGCACCTGCGACATTCCGCCCCTCGATCCTCCCGATCGCCCACTGCGCATGCTCGGAAATCAACGGGTCCTCATCCGCCGCGGCCGCTGCCAGCGCCGGTAGATCCTCCACCGTGCCGGTATTCCCCAGCACCACGCAGACGTTGCGCAGAAAGCGCGGACGCTTGATCCGCTTGATCGGGGACTTGGTGAACAGAGTGCGAAATTCGTCATCGGACAGCGCCAGGAACTCACGCGGCTTCAACTTGAAAACCGACTCCCGCGCATGGAAACGCGCCTCGCGCGACACCTGGGCGTGGCGGTTCCACGGGCAGGCCTCCAGGCAGGCGTCGCAGCCGTAAAGCCGGTCGCCGATCGCCTCGCGGAACTCCAGCGGGATGGCTCCCTTGTGCTCGATGGTCAGGTAGGAAATGCAGCGCCGCGCGTCCATCCGGCGCGGCGCGGTGATCGCCTGGGTCGGGCATGCCACCATGCAGCGGGTGCATTTCCCGCAGTGGTCGCCAAAGGGGGCATCCACCTTCAGGTCCAGGGTGGTCAGCAACTCGGCCAGGAAGAACCAGGTGCCCAGCGCGCGGTGGATCTGCACTGTCGATTTCCCGTTCCAGCCCAGCCCGGCATCGCTGGCGAAGTCCCGTTCCAACACCGGGCCGGTATCGACATAGTAGCGCTGGGTCCCGCCGAGCGCCTGCATGCCCTCGTCCATCCGCCGCAGCATCTTGTCGATGATGTCGTGGTAGTC
>JAQGPE010000097.1 GCA_028293225.1 Akkermansiaceae bacterium
CCGGACCCTCGAAAAGGAACGCGAAAAACGCTACCAGTCCGCCGCCGAAATGCAGGCCGGCGTGGAGGGCGCCTCGCGCGCGGCCGTCACGTCGCCCCCGCAT
Organism: Akkermansiaceae bacterium; assembly: GCA_028293225.1. Lineage (GTDB taxonomy): Bacteria > Verrucomicrobiota > Verrucomicrobiia > Verrucomicrobiales > Akkermansiaceae > Haloferula. The sequence goes on from JAQGPE010000097.1 coordinate 104, forward strand.
TCCCGGTCCGGATCGCGGCGGCCGTTTTCTCCGCCATCGTCATCCCAGGCGGGAGCGACCCGCATCATCGTGATCGTGCTGGCGGTCCTCTCCGGCCTGATGCTGTTCGCCATCGCCTTCTCGCTGGTGCTCGCTCTTTGCGGGCTGTCGGTGGTGGCCTTCAGCAGTCCGGAAGGCCGGACTTTCGCCGGAGTCATGCTGCTGCTGTTCCTGATTCCGCTGGTCGTGATCAGCTGGCATCGCCTCTGGCAGGCGCGGAAAGGACTGGCGGTGATCTCCCCGGGCATCCGGATCCTCACCATCTGGCTGCCCGCCCTGGCCCTGGCCTTCGGCTGCGCCTGGTTCCAGCACGACCACGCTCTCATCGTCTTCCAGGGCAGGGGCGACTACCTGCTCAATACCCTGGCGGTGTTCGCCGCCAGTCTGGCGATCGGGCTGCCGCTGTTCTGGCTGATCTGTCCGCGCTGGACCCGCCGCTCCCGCGTCAGGGCCGGGCGGATGGTCGCCGCCGCCGCCGTGGTCCTCGGCGGCGCTTCGCTGCTGGCGGCGAAGCGTTGCGACGGTCACTGGCCGTTCGCCAACTACTACGGGGAAATCCAGCTGGCCGGAGAGCTCCGCCAGCCGCAGGAGTGGCTCCGCGCCCAGCGCGACTGGGAGGCGCGCCATCCGGCGCCGGTCGCCCCGGAAGGAAAGGGCGCACCCCTCGAGCGCGACTCCGCGCCGGTGAACCCGGTCCAGCGCTCGCTTGAGGAAGCCAGACAGGCCTTCGGCGGCCGTCTGTTCCTGCCGGGAGCGATTCCTTCCGATCTCCGCTTTGGCCTGTTGGCCGCGAACCGCCAGGAATGGGTCGCCTACGCCCGCGCCGTCCTGCAGCGGCTGGAGGCCACCCTGCCGGCGGAATCCGCGATCGGGATCGAGCACCTCCTGGCCGCCTATCCCGCCGCCTCCGGTGCGGAGCTGGCCGCCGCCTCACCCCGCTTGAACCTGGTGATCCTGAGCGGCGCCGGCTTGTGCGGGGTGCTCGCCGCGTGGTGCCTGTTCCAGCGCCGCCGTGAGCCGCTGATCTTCGTCTTCGCCGGTTGCGGCCTGTTGTTCGCGCTGCCGCAGTGGCAGTCCACCGGTTTCAAGGAGGATCTCCTGATGACCGGCGCACCGCCCGCCCTGCCGGCCCGCTCCGTCATTCCGGACTTTTCTTCGCCCGGAACCGCGGCCCAGACCGTCTTCGATGCCGCCTGGGCCGGCGACAAGGCCATCGTTCGCGAGGGCATGTCGCGCGAGTGCCAGGAACGGGCCGACACCAGCGGGACCTGGGACCGGATCATGACCGAACTCGGCAAAAAGACCTGGGTCCTCTGGGACAGCGACTCCACCGCCAGGGGGGCGACCTGCCAGGTCTTTCTGCTCCGCCACGGCCGCGGCGACCAGGTCACCATGGTCCGTGAAGCCGACCGCTGGCGGATGGAGGCGCTGCCCCCGGTCTTCGTACCCCGCCCATGACGTCTCCCGCCGCCACCGCCTTTCATACCACCCGCTGGACGCTCATCCTGCGTTCGCAGGGGCGTGGCGAGGAGGCGCGGCTGGCTCTTTCGGAGCTCTGCGGCATCTACTATGAGCCCGTACTTCAGTTCACCCGCCGCTGGTGCGGCCAGCCGGACCAGGCCGCGGACCTCACCCACGGCTTCTTCGCCGACCTGCTGGCCCGCGAGTCGCCCGGCATGGCCGATCCGCTGAAGGGTCGCTTCCGTGGCTACCTGCTGGCCGCGGTGAAGCACTGGCTTTCGCACCAGCGCGAAAAGACCGCCACCGCCAAGCGCGGCGGCCAACTCGAGCGCGTGCCCTTCGATGAGGCCAGCGACCTGGCCCGCCACGCCGAGTGGGACTACCACTTCGACCGCGCCTGGGCCCTGGCCGTGATCCGCCGCGCCCATGAGGAACTGCGCACGGAAATGGCGGCCGCCGGCAAAGCCCGCCACTTTGAAATCCTGCAGCCCTGGCTCGACGGCGGCTCCCCCGGCGACGCCGCCACCACCGCCGCCGAGCTCCAGCTCTCCGCCAACGCCCTGAAGGTCGCCGTCCACCGCCTGCGCGAGCGCTTCCGGCAGAAGATCCGCGACGGCATCGCCGCCACCGTCGCCGACCCCGCGGCCGTCGCCGACGAGTTCCGCTACCTCGTCGACGTCCTGGTCCGCTAGGGGCCACGCGCACCGGCCGTTGTTGCGCATCCCACAATCGCGCCACCTTCCGAAAAGCCGCACCCTCCCGCGGATGACCTCCCTCCGCCCCGCCGCCTCCTCACCGGCCCGGCCGCAGGGTGATGCCCGCCTTTCATCGCCGACCCTGCCCAACCTCACCCACCGAACCGCAACCCGCAAACCCCCTGCCAAACCTCACCCATCCCCGATCCAAAAATCTGCGTCTTCTGCGAAATCTGCGGTTCCTCTCCGAATCACCTTCAACCGCCCCCTTAACCAACCTCACCCACCTCTTCCAAAATCAGTAAATCAGTTAATCAGCGCAATCAGTGACCCTTGGCCGGAATCACCCAGCCGCCCCGTTCCCGCGCCGACCCTGCCCAACCTCACCCGCCGAACCCCGTCCCCAACCCACCAAACAGCCCCGCCCGGACCGCTCCGGACGGGGCTCCATCCAGCCCTTGCATTCTATCTCCTAGAATTCCGTTCTCACCCCGTCGACCACCCCGCGTCCCGCCAGCGGCGAGATGTCCTTCAGGAAG
>JAQGPE010000110.1 GCA_028293225.1 Akkermansiaceae bacterium
GGCGTAAACCGTGAAGGCGATCGCCAGTTTGCCACCGCGGTTGACAAAGCGGTGCGGCGTCCCGGCTGGCACGATCAGGCTGGTTCCCGGGCCGATTTTCTGGACCTCACCGGCCAGTTCCGCTTCCAGCTCGCCCTCGATCAGCAACACGGTCTGGTCGCTGTTCGGATGCCGCTCTTTTTTCGAACTGGTGGCATCTCCGGGGCTCAATCTCATCACCGCAGTCTGGGTATTCGAGGTGGTCTGGAGGATGAAGAACTCCTCAACCGATTCGGAAAGGCAGGCGATATTCATATCCGGGGAACCGCACGGCGCGGAACCCTCCCCTTGCAAATCCTGTGCCGGATGAAACGAGGCGAGGTTTGAAATCCATGGATCGCTCATTTTCAATGACTCATCAGTCCGAAAATCAGTTATTCACAGGTTATTAACATTGTGAATAACTCATTTTTCCGAGCGGGGAGTTGCAGAAAGCAGAGCGAAGGCGCGCAGCTTGCGACGCGGCGGTCTGCTACTCTCCCTGGGAAATCAGCACCACGCGGCGGTTCTTGGCCCGCCCTTCCTCCGTCGCATTGCTGGCTACCGGAGCCAGGAAAGCGACCCCGGCGGAAGCCAGCCGGCCCTGGGAAATCTGGTAGTCAGAGACCAGGGCCTTCACGACGGATTTTGCCCGCCGGTCGGAAAGATCGCGGTTGAACTCCAGCGTACCCACCTGGTCGGTGTGGCCGACGACGTAGAGCTTGAGCGATGAGTTCTTCTTCAGGAGTTCTGCGATCTGATCCAGCGTCGGCTTTGACTCCGCCTTCAGCGTGTCGCTGTTGAAATCGAACAGAATGCCGTAGAGCGCCACGCCGCCCTCCTCGCCGATCCGCTTCTCCATCTCGTCGGCCTTCACCAGCTTCATCCTGCTCTCCACGTTTGCCGGGGCGATGATGTCGAGTTGAACCAACGGCATGCCCTTCTGGAGCTTTCCTTCCAGCGCCCGGGGGATGACACCGTCCTGATACGAGGTCACGAAAAGCACATAGTAGGTCGGGCTGGCTCCGCTGGTCCTGGCAATCAGGTAGCGCTCGGCGGCTTCATTGTATTCGAGGATCTGGCCCAGCTTCCCGGCCTCCTCCCAGTTCGCATAGGTCGGGCCGAACCAGCCGGCCTTGTCGGGCTCCGGCGCGTAGACCACTTCCAGCCCCAGTTGTTCGAACTCGGATTTGTAATTCGTATAAACCTCGTAGGTGGACCGCCCGGCGTCCGGCACCAGATAGGTCACCCGTGAGACGTGACCCTCCAGCTTCTGGCCCTCGTCCCCGAACGGGTTGCGCTTGCCGAACTCCCGCGCCTTGCCCTTCGAGTAGAAATACTCGTCCTGCTTCGGAGCCTGGTAGCCGATGATGCTGGAGCCTTCATAGCGCTTCAGCCCGGCCGGATCTTTGGACCCGGCGACATCCGCGCCATGCAGGAGACCTGTGAAAAGGAAGAAAGAGAGGACCGATTTGAACATAGGAAGAGAGGGGTTCAGCGGGGATGGTAACGCATCCCTTCTGAAATACTCGGGTTTTCCGTGTTCCCGTGTCGCAATGAAGGTCCGATTTTTCCACCGGCCGGCGAGCGGCCGGTTCTTTTTCCCCCTGCCCGGCAGGCCTCAGCGGCCCGATTTGTCCGGATGGGGCGGCACCACGGGGACCGGATGCGGCTCTTTCGCGATCCGTTCCTGGAGGTGCTTCACCGCCGCTTCCAACTGGAGATCCCTGCCTTCAAAAGCCGAGTGCGGACCGTTGTCCACCACCACGTCCGGGTCGACGCCGTGGCCCTCGATCAGCCACTTGCCCTCCGGTCCGAACACGCCCATTTCCGCGGCGGTGCACATGCCGTTGTCGACCAGCCAGCGCCGGGAATCGAGCCAGATCTGGCCGCCCCAGGTCCGCGTGCCGAAGACCTTGCCGAGCCCCAGGCGGCGGAAGCCTTCCGAGAAGGCCTCGCCATCGCTGGCGGTCCACTCGTTGCAAAGCACCACCGCATGGCCGCTGAAAGCATACTGCATGTTCGGATACGGCTCGCCCACCCGCGGCGCCCAGTGGAACCAAGCCTTCCGCATCAGGCGGCTGAGAATCCAGGAGTCGGTATTGCCGCCCTGGTTCTGGCGCATGTCGATCACCAGGCCCTGGCGGTTGAAGACCGGATAGAAATCCCGCGCCCACTGCACGATGCTGTCGGCGCCCATGTTGCGCAGGTGCACGTAGCCGATCTCGCCCTTGCCCAGCGCCTCGGTCTGCTGGCGGCGGGTGTATTCCCACTCGGAGTAGCGCAGGCTCTTCGCCCCTTCCGGATTGAGAGGCTTCACCAGCACGCTGCGGCGCGCGGCATTCGCGGGCGGCTGGATCTCCAGCAGCACCTGCTGCCCGGCCTGCTGGGCCAGCAGTTCCTCCGGATGATTGACGGTCTGCAGCGGCCGTCCGTTGATCGAGAGGATCACGTCTCCGTCATGAATGTCCACGCCGGGGCGCGAAAGCGGACTGGTCTCGCCGGGATAGTCGGGATCGGTGGTGAAAATGTGCTCCACCTTCCAGCCGCCGGTCGCGTCCTTCTCCAGGCGGGCGCCCAGCGAGGAGGGCTGGATCGTGTCCGGGCCCACCCGCAGGTCGCCGAACTGCACGTAGATGTGCAGCGCGCTCAACTCGCCCGACATTTCCTGCATGATCTCGCTGAGATCCGAGCGGTCCGCCACGCGGTCCACCAACGGCTCATATTTCTGGCGGATGGCAAGCCAGTCGACGCCGTGCATCGCCGGGTCATAAAAGTAGTCCCGCAGCATCCGCCAGGACTCGCGGTAGATCTGATGCCATTCCTCTTTCGGATCGACGTTGAAGCTCCAGCGGTCCAGCGGCACCGGCTTCTCCAGCTTGGCCGGGGCCTCGCCATCGGCGGGCACCACATAGAAAGCGTCGCCCTTCCGGATCAACGCGTGCTTGAGATCATCGGACAGGTCCCAGCTATTGATGTCGGCGGCGAAAACCTTCGCCTCCGGCGAATCGGAAGCGATATCCAGCCGCATGGTCCGCGGCTTGGCCTCCAGTCCAGGAGGCATGGACGTATAGAAAATCTGCTTCGCGGTGCCCTGCAGGTTCGCAA
>JAQGPE010000112.1 GCA_028293225.1 Akkermansiaceae bacterium
CCTCCTGCCACCCACCCGATGGCTCCCACCCAAACTCAGAATTTCCAGTCGTGCTGATCGAGCTCACAAACGCATGCGGCGAGGAGCTGGATGCACGCGGCGATGTCCTCCTTGTGACAGCTTTCGATGGTCTGGTGGATGTGGCGGGTGGGGATGGAAACCGCGCCTGCGATGGATCCGCCGCCGACCATGCGTTGGAGGCTGCCGGTGTCGGTGCCGCCGGCGGCGAGGATTTCCGGCTGCCACTTGATCTTGTTGCGCTCCGCGACGGCCTTCATGAAGGCAACCATGCGGTAGTCGCAGATCACGGAGCTATCCATGATCTTGATGCCGGCGCCTTCACCCAGGGAGGTGCAGCGCTCGTGCGGCGTGGAGCCGGGGACGTCGTAGGCGATGGTGGTGTCGAGGCCGAAGCCGAAGTCGGGCTTGATATCAAGGGCCGACACATTCGCGCCGCGGAGCCCGACTTCCTCCTGGACGGTGAAGACGGCGTAGAAGTCGTAGGCGGGCTTTTTCTTGGACTTCTTGAGGGCTTTCAGCGCCTCGATCAGGAGGTAGACGCAGACGCGGTTGTCGAGGGACTTCACATTGACGCACTCGCCGAGTTCGAGCAGCGGGCTCCAGCGGGTGACGGAGTCGCCGACGGTGACCAGCTTGTCGACGTCCTTCTTGGACAGGCCGGTGTCGATGAAGTAGTCGGTGATCTTGGCCGGCTTGTTGCGATCTTCCGGCTGCTTGATGTGGGTCGGCTTCGAGCCCATGACGCCGAGGACGTCCTGGCGGCCGTGGATGAACACGCGCTGGGAAGTGAGGGACTTCGCGTCAAAGCCGCCGAGGGGATTGAAGCGGACGAAGCCCTTGTCATCGACGTGGGTGACGATGAAGCCGATCTCGTCCATGTGGGCGGCGGCCATGGTGCGCTTCTTGGACGACTTGCCCTTTTTCAGAGCGATCACGTTGCCCATGTTGTCGATGCGGACCTCGTCGGCCAGGCCGGCGATTTCCTTGAGGACGAGTTCACGGATGCGCTTTTCGAAGCCCGGGGCGCCGGGAGCTTCGCAGATACGGGAGAGCAACGGGATGTCGATGGCCATGAGTTGGAAGCTAGAATCGGCTCCCCGGGGGTGAAAATCAGAAAACGCGGGAATTTCCGGCGCGGGGCGACGGGAGAGCCTGCGCCCGGAGCGTCAGGCCGAGTGCCGGAACTCCTGCTCGGACGATTCATGGATGTGCAGAAGAAAAGGATTCTCCCGCAGGTTCGCAATGAATCTCTGGAGATCCTCCGGGCGGCTGACGGCCAGTCGCACGTACTGGAACTGCGCCTGGGATCTCCGCGAATATTCCCCGACGAATGGCTCTTTGAAGGAAGGGAAGAGCGGCGACTGGTAGAAGCAGGCCTCCGAGCTGACAAATTCAAGCCGCAGGTAGTAGTCCGGTGAAGACGATGCCGGTTCACCGGGCGGCGAGCTCTCCGCATCCGCACCGGCTTCACGGCCCTGCCATCGACCGTCGTTGAAACCGATCAGCGCGACAGGGTCGCCGCCGCTGTATTTTTGCAAACCCTCTGCGAATTTCGCCGCGCCTTCTGAAGAGCTGAGGTCGGCCCGCTGGAACAGCTCAAACAGCAGGCGGGCACTCATTTCATTCGACGCCTGGAGAATCCGGGTGTCGGTATCGAGGTCGAACACCCGCTCCCCGGACAACACCCGGGCGAGAAGAGATGGATCAGGGTTTGGCATGATTCCCGGGAAGAAAAACGAGCGGTCGCCGAAAGGGAGGCAGGCCGGTCTTTATCCGGAATGTCCAGCCCGGCGGGCGAGTCTTTTCTTGCCGGAGGGGGGCACGGACCTCTGCGTGAAGGAGGACAGCGAATAGCGGTTCAGCGCCCTGCCCCGGGGGAAGGGCCGGAAGTTTTTCGCCCTGTCAAAGCTGTATAACAGGTCGAATTTAAGCCTCACCAGGGGTCTGGACACGGAACCCTCTTGGCCTATAAGAGCCAAACCGCTACAGGCCTGCGCATGTCAGACAGTACTCCTCCTTTCCGACTGGATGGCCGCGTGGCCTGGGTGACCGGGTCAAGCCGCGGTCTGGGAAAGGTCATCGCCGAGACTCTGGCCGCCGCCGGTGCGCGCCTGGTCGTGAACGCCTATACGAACCGCGACCAGGGTGAAGCCGTGGTGGCCGGGATCCGCGAAAAGGGTGGCGAGGCGATGCTGGTGACGGGCAGCGTGCTGGAGGCCGCGGAGGTCGACCGGATGGCCGGCGAGATCGAGGCGGGGTTCGGCAATGTCGACATCGTGGTGGCGAATGCCACGCCGGTGCAGTGGATGAAGCCGGTCGAGGAGTATTCCTGGGAGGAGTATCAGTCGATGGTGGACGCCTTCATCAAGAGCCCCTTTCTGCTGGCGCAGCGGCTGCTGCCGGCGATGAAGCAGGGCTGGGGCGGGCGGTTCATCAACATTACCAGCGAAGTCTTTCACTCCAGCGTCCCGAAGTTCAGCGCCTACGTGGCGGCCAAAGGCGGCCAGATCGGCTGGAGCCGCTCGATGGCGACGGAGCTGGCGCCCTATGGAATTACGGTGAATACCGTGGCTCCCGGCTGGATTCCGGTGGAGCGGCACGATGGGATCGAGGTGGAGGCCAAGGCGGCCTACATCAAGACCGTGCCGCTGGGCCGCTGGGGAGCGCCGGCGGACATCGCCCATGCGGTGACTTATTTCGCCTCGCGCGAGGCGGCCTTTGTGACCGGGCAGACGCTGCTGGTGAACGGCGGGCGGACGCCGTGGTAAATGACGGGGAAATCGGGTTGTCAGGCGGCGGGAAGCGGTTAGGGCAGAGGGGATGAGCGTTGCGACCCCCTTTGATCCTGCTGCCGATTTGCCCACGGTCGAGGCCGTGATGCCCTTCATCATCGAGTGCGACAAGCTGAAGTCGGTGCTGAGGCGGACGTATCCCGTCGGATCGGACCAGCGCGAGGACTCCGCGCAGCACAGCTGGTCGCTGGCGATCCTGGCGATGACGCTGCTGCCGGTGCTGGCACCGGAGCTGGAGGCACTGCGGGTGCTGAAAATGCTGCTGGTGCATGACATCGTGGAGATCGATGCCGGGGACACCTTCGTCTACGCGGTGCAGGATGGGAAGGCGGAGAAGGAAATGCTGGCGGCCGAGCGGCTGTTCGGCCTGCTGCCGGGGCCGGCGGGGGCGGAGTTCATGGCGCTGTGGCAGGAGTTCGAGACCGGGGCGACGCGGGAGGCGGCCTTTGCCAACTCGCTGGACCGGGTGCTGCCCATTTTGCAGAATTTCCACAATGGCGGTCGCAGTTGGCGCGAGAACGGCGTGTGCTACGAGCAGGTCCATGCCCGCAACCAGATGATCCGCCATGGCTCTGCGGCGCTGTGGGCGTATGTGGAGCGTTTGATCCAGGAGGCCTGCGAGCGGGGCTACCTGCCGAAGCGGGAAGCGGCGGAGTCGTGACGCTGAGGGGGTTGCGCGAGGGCCCCTGGAAGAGTAGGAGAAAAATGAGGCAAAATGAAGATTCCGGACAGTTTTTGCCTTGCCAAAAACCGGACCTCCCCCTACCTCTCCGGCCCCGCCGAAACAACAAATGGGTAGGTTCCGGAGCGGCCAAACGGGGCAGACTGTAAATCTGCTGTCTTACGACTTCGCTGGTTCGAATCCAGCCCTGCCCACCATTTCTCCTTCAGGGAGTTGCGAACAAAGCCCCGAGCTGAATCGGGGCTTTTCTGTTTTCAGGCAGGCCATTCACGGCCGCTTCTGAATCTGCGAGATCCGGACTCCAAAGTTCGTCAGGAACCCCTCCAACAACGGCGGCAGCGCCTGGAATCCCGGTCATCAGCCTCGCGTGCGCACGCGATGGCCGCGGGAAGTCCCCCGAGCCTGAGCAAATCTCCGCAATCAGGGCCGATTCTCGCCTCTCGCCTTCGAACCGATCTTCTCCCGCCAGAGCTTTTTCGGGTGCCGGCTGGTTAAAGCTCCTCCAAGGTTTCGTCGCGGCACTTTCACGCCAGTTTCATCCGGCCTTCATCGCGAGACCACCGCGTCCCTGCTGAGTTGTTCCATGCTTCTCCTTTTCCGACGAGTTGCCGGGTTCACGATCCTGTTCCTGACATTGGGACTGGTGGTTTACCCACTGGGCAAGACCTCCTGGTATCTGGCCAGCGACACGGGACTGAGGTCGGCGGCCCCATCCACGTATGCTTTCAATTTGCACGCGTCCCTGTCCCGCCGTCTGCCTGGCTATGTGGACGGGCGGATCGCCTCAGGGGCGGCCGAATCGGTTACCCTTGACCAAATCACGGCCACGGAGTCGCCGGTGTATGGAGCTTATTTCTACCTCCTTGCGACCGAGAACCTTCAGGCACTTTGGGAAAAGGATCCATCACTGGCATCCCGGGCTCCTAAGGAAACGGGAGCGGAGGCCATCCAGGCCTGCACGCGGATCATCCTCGATCCGGGGCATGCGAGTTGGGTCAAGAAGTACTGGGGTGACGACTACCTGAACGCCCCGAATTGTTTTTACCGGATGCTGGTGATCGGCTCGCTGTCCGCGCACTATCATTTAACCGGGAGCACGGAGCACCTGGCTTTGTTGAAACAGCTTTGCGACTCATTATCCGAGGCGATGGATGCCTCGCCATCCGGGCTGGTCGATGATTACCCGGATCAATGCTTCCCGGCCGATGTCGTGGCTGCCATCGACATGATCCGTCGTGCGGATCCCAACCGCGAGGACTGGTCCAAGAAGGCTTTCCGCCGGTTGCTCGCGAATTTTCACGGAGAGCTGCCGCCCTACACTGCCTTCAGCCACAGCGGAAGGATGCGCAGCCCATCGCGCGGGTGCACCAACGGGTTTTTCTTTTCCTACGCAAGGGATCTGGATCCGGTAGCTACCGATGATCTCTACCAGAAACTGCTCGATGAGTTCTGGCAGGAAGACCGATGGCTGGCCGGTTGGCGGGAGTTTTCACTGCAATCATCTTCGCCAGAATCCTATTCCGATGCCGATTCGGGCCCGGTGGTGTGGGGCTTCGGCACTGGGGCGACCGGTCTCGGTATCGGGGCCGCACGCATTCATGGTGACCACCGGCGGGCGGGGATGCTGGGAGCGGAGATGCTCGCGGGAAGCATCCCGTTACCGGATGGCTTGCTGTTGCTGCCCCGGCTTGTTTCCGACACCCAGCATGCGCCGCATTTCGCTGAGACGGCGATCCTTCACCAACTGTCTCTCACCGGAGGTGGCGGAGGCGCCCGGGCGCCGCTGCCCCG
>JAQGPE010000120.1 GCA_028293225.1 Akkermansiaceae bacterium
AGCCCACCATCCACTCGGCATTAAAGTAAACGGACCGATGCCTTGCGACATCGGCCCGTTTGGCACCCGTTGGAAGGTGATTTCCGCCGGGTTGCCCCGGATGGAGATCACAGAAAATCGTTGAGCACGTTTTCGAGCATTTCCTGCCTGCCTGAGGCAAGAACCGGTTCTGTCTTCTGTGTCACCCACTGGGTGAGTTGATCGAAATCCACCGCGCGTTTTTCAATGTCGGCGCCGATCCCGGTATCCCAGGAGGCATACCGGCCCTTCACGAAGTCACCGATGCGGCCGTCGGCGCGGACTGCCGCGGCGATCTTCAGGCCGCGGGCAAAGGCGTCCATGCCGCCGATGTGACCGTGGAAGAGATCGATTGGCTCGTGCGACTCGCGGCGGCGCTTGGCGTCGAAATTGAGGCCGCCGGTGGTGAAGCCGCCCATTTCCAGGATCTTCAGCATCACCTTGGAGGTGCCGTAGAGATCGGTCGGGAACTGGTCGGTGTCCCAGCCGAGCAGGGTGTCGCCCTGGTTGGCGTCGATGGAGCCGAGCGCGCCGGCATTGATCGCCACGGTTACTTCGTGGTCCATGGTGTGACCGGCCAGGGTGGCGTGGTTGGTCTCCAGGTTCAGCTTGAAGTGGTCCAGCAGATTGTACTCGCGCAGGAAATTCAGGCACGCGGCGGCGTCGGAATCGTACTGGTGGGTGGAAGGTTCGCGCGGCTTCGGCTCGATGTAGAACTGGCCTGTGAAGCCGATCTTCTTCGCGTAGTCGACCGCCATGTGCAGCATGGTGGCGAGGTGATCCAGCTCTCGCTTTACGTCGGTGTTGAGCAGCGTGGCGTAGCCTTCGCGGCCGCCCCAGAAAGTGTAGCCAAGGCCGCCGAGCGCGTGGGTGGCATCCATGGCGGCCTTCACCTGCGCGGCGGCGTAGGCGAAGACGTGAGCGTCCGGCGAGGTGCCGGCGCCCTGGGCGTAGCGCGGGTGGGAGAACAGACAGGCGGTGCCCCACAGGAGCTTCTTGCCGGTTTCCTTCTGCAAGTCGCCGAGGTGGGCGACCACGGACTCGAGGGCGGCGGTGGATTTCGAGAAATCGTTCAGCTCCGGCGCGATGTCGCGGTCGTGGAAGCAGTAATAGTCGATGTCCATTTTCCCGAGGAACTCGAAGAAGACATCGGCGCGCTTCTTCGCGTTATCGACGGAGTCGGACAGGTCATCCCAAGGCGTGAGGGCTGTGCCGCCGCCGAAGGGGTCGGAGAGGCTGTTGCGCATCACGTGCCAGTAGGCGGCCGCGAAGCGCAGATGCTCGCGCATCGATTTCCCTTCGATGATTTCGTCGGGATTGTAATGCTTGAAGGCGAGCGGATTCCGGGATTTGGAACCTTCGTAGACGATCTTGGGAACATCTGGGAAATAGGCCATGTGAGCGTTTCACATAGGCTTCCGGCCCCGCCGAGTCCAACGTGGAATTGTGTATCATTGCGACCCATGTCGCTTCTTTCACTTCCGCAGGGAGGCGATCAACCCATAGCGGGGGCTGAAAAGCCAGGCGGCGAGAAAGAAGACGCCGAGGATCATCACGATCGCCGGACCCGGACTGAGTTTGTCATAGTGGGTCGATAGCAGGACCCCGGCCACCGCGCCACCGGCTCCGATCAGGCCGCCGCCCCAGAACAGCAGCGGGGTGCGGTCGGTCAGCAGCGACATGGTCGCCGCGGGGGCGACCAGCAGACCGACGGATAGGACGCAGCCGACCGCCTGGAGCGAGGCGACCAGCGAAAGGATCAGCAGGGTGAACTGCAAGTACTGGATGAAGCGTACCGGCACGCCCTGGGCGGCGGCGACGTTTGGCTCGAACAGGGTCACCAGCAGCGGACGCATCAGGAGATTGGCTGCGAGCAGCGTCACCGCGCCGATGCCGAAGGAAATCCACAGGTCGGCATTTCCCACAGCGGTGATGTCGCCGAACAGCCAGTGCTCCAGCTCCTGGCGGGTATTCAGATAGGGGAGGAGCGCAACCCCTGCGGCGAAGGCGGCGGTGTAGAGAATGGCCAGCGCCGTGCCCTGAGCCACGCGATTGCCGCGCGAAACGGCCACCGAGCCGAGCCCGACCAGCAGGGAAGCGAAGAGCGCCCCGACGAAGGCGCTGACCTGGGTGAGCGCCCCGGCGACCATGATCCCGACGGCGATGCCCGGCAGCATGGTGTGCGAAAGCGCGCTGACCGACAGGGCGTTCCGCCTCAGGATCACGAAGCCGCTGAAGAAACCGTTCGAGAAGCCGATGATCACCGCGGCGGCAAGCGCGCGCTGGTAGAAGGGATGGGAGAAAAGGTCCACGGCGTCGGTTAAAGCGTCGAAGCGGCGAGAGGCGGCCGGGCGTGTTCCTCCGCATCCGGGATATGGTCGAACACCGCCTGGAGATTGGCGGGGCTGAGCACCGTTTCGGGAGATCCAAAGGCGATCGGCCGCGTTTTCAGCAGCAATACTTCATCGAAAAGCGCTGGCGCGGTGGCGAGATCGTGATGGGAGGCAATGACCAGGCGGCCTTCTTTCGAGAGCTTTTCGAGCAGCTCGCCGAGCTGGCGGGAGGCATTGCGGTCGAGGCCGGTGAAGGGCTCGTCGAGCAGCAGCACATGGGCTTCCTGGGCGATCGCGCGGGCCAGGAAAGCGCGCTGCTGCTGGCCGCCGGAAAGCTCGCGGATCTGGCGGCTCTGCAGGGATTCCAGGTCCAGCGCGGCCAGCGCCGAGTCGACGGCGGCGGCGTCCTTGTCTTTGAAGCGCCCCCACATCCCGGTTTGCGGATAACGCCCCATTTCCACCAGGCCGCGGACTGTGATGGGAAAGGACCAGTCGACCTCTACGCGCTGGGGCAGTTAGGC
>JAQGPE010000127.1 GCA_028293225.1 Akkermansiaceae bacterium
GTCGGCTCCAGGGCCGTCGTTGTCGTCATCATCCTCGGCGATACGGACGCCGCCGTTGACGACCAGTTTCCAATCGCCAACCCGGATGGCTCCTCCCTGGGGAGTCGTGTTGATCAGGATTTCCCGCTCCGGGAGAGACTGGTTTTCGGTCAGCACCGCGGAGACATCGCGACCGTCGAAGGGGAGCTTCTGGTCGTTGGCGCTGCCGGTGATTTTCAGCAGGGTCGGAAACCAGTCGGTGACATCGATCGGGGTTTCGATCGCCGAGCCGGCCTTGATTTTTCCCGGCCAGGAGGCGAAGGCCGCGACCCGGACCCCGCCTTCATAGACGCTGCCTTTTCCGGCCCGCAGAGAACCGTTGTCGGAGAGCTTGCCGGGGTTCGGTCCGCCGTTGTCGCTGGAGAAAACGATCAGGGTATTGTCGCCGAGTTTCTCGTCCTCGACGGCCTTCGCGATCACGCCCACGGCATCGTCGACGGCCGTGATCATCGCCGCGTAGATCTTGCGGTTGCCGGTGAAATCCGGGTAGAGCGGCAGGTAGCGGTCGGGGACCTGGTGAGGGCTGTGGACGCCATTGAAAGGAACGTAGAGAAACAGGGGCTTCGACTTGTCGCGTTCACGGATCAGGCGGGCGGCCTCATTTCCGACCAGCTCGGTGGAGTAGCCGGTATCGTGGTTTTCCTTGTCGTCCTTGTGCCAGTCGAATCCGCCGTCGCGGAAGTGGGTGAAATAGTCGAGAGCCCCATTGTAGTGCCCGTACTGGTGGTCGAAGCCGCGGGCGGTCGGCAGATACTCCGGCGCAAAATGGCCGAGATGCCACTTGCCGGTGATGGCCGTTTCGTAGCCCGCTTCCTTCAGGGCCTGCGGAAGCGTCCGTTCTTCCAGCGGCAGGCCGTATTGGGCCCAAGGTCTGACGACTCCGGTCTGGAAACCGTAGCGGAAGGGATAGCGTCCGGTCAGCAGCGCGGCGCGGGTGGGAGAGCACACGGGCTGGACATAGAACTGGTTCAGCTTGGCGCCGCTGCCGGCCAGTTTATCGAGATTGGGGGTCTTGATCGCCGGGTTGCGCCAGCCGACATCGTTGCCGCCGAGGTCATCCGCCAGCAGGTAGATGATATTGGGGCGGCCGGATTCCTCTTTCGGGGTCGCAGCCGCCGCGGCCGTCAGGAGAGCGGCGTTTTTCCGGGCCGGCGGGGCGCACTCGGCTTTCTCCTGGGCGGAGGCGGGGAGCAGGAAAAGCAGCGAAAGAATGAGGTGGTGCTTCATGGGGAAATGGATCGTTCAAGGACCGTGGAAAGTGCCCGGAGACGGCGCGGCTTCCTGCGGTCGGGATGGGCGCAGGACCTCCGGTGAGCCGGTCATTCCTGCGGAGTGGATCTCAAACCTCGGGTGGTCCCGTGGGAGTCTTGCCGTCTCAGCCCGGGGTGGGGGGCGGTCGGCCCCAAGACTCTTGGGGGCTGGCAAAGAGCTGTCAATTGAATCTATACTAACTTGAGTGTTTTGGTTGTCATGAGGCAGAGGCACCTTGGGTAAACCCGAAAAATGATCTCAAGTTGCCGGTGCGAATGGGATGCGCTGGCACGCCGCCTCCTTGAACTTTGAATCCGTGGAATCAGGGATTTATGGGCTTTTCCCTTACCCGCCGGTTCGCCGGGACCTTCGCAGGCGGGCCGGAGCCGGGTTCCGGACTCGGGAATAATTGCAATCCGTCTAATAATTTCCCGACTTGGTGGCGTTCTAGAGGGGAGCGCCGCCGCCGAAAGGTTGCGCTTTTCAAATACCATACTCATTTGGATACTATTCTTCCGATCTGCTGAAAGCTTCCTTTGGCAAATCCGCAAAATGGCTATTGGTCGGGAGTCGCCCCGTCGTTTCAACCCTGTTTATCACCCGTATGAGAACCTGGACCCTTTGCACCGCCGTTGCCGTTGCTTTCGCTTTGAGCGCCCCCGCTGCCATGGCAGTCCTGAAAGTCGGGGATGACGCACCGAAGATCCAGGTGTCCAGCTGGGCACAGGGAGAAGCCGTGAAAGAGTTCGAGGGCGACAAGGTCTACATCGTCGAGTTCTGGGCGACCTGGTGTGGCCCTTGCATCGCTTCCATCCCGCACCTGGATGAGATCTACAAGAAGCACAAGGACGAGGGCCTGGTCGTGATCGGCCAGAATCTCGGTGAGGACACCGGCAAGGTCGCCCCCTTCGTCAAAAGTATGGCCGGCAAAATGAGCTACCGGGTGACAGTGGATGACAAGTCCGAGGGCGGCTGGATGGCCAAGCACTGGCTCGCCGCCGCCGGTCAGAACGGCATCCCCTGCGCCTTCGTGGTGAGCAAGAAAGGCAAGATCGCCTACATCGGGCACCCGATGGAACTGAAGGAGTCTCTCCTCGAAGGCCTGCTCGCCGAGCCCTCCACCAAGCAGGGCGGCGCACCGGCTCCGGCGGCGGAAATCGCCACGCCGAGCGCGAAGGCGGCCGAACTGGCGACCCGCGCCCAGTCCGAGATCGGCACCGGAAAACTGGAGGCTGCGGAGGCGACCATCTCCGAACTCCAGGAAGCGCTGCCCCAGAATCTCGGTTACATCGGCGGTCTGTTGGAACTCGACCTGCTGCTGGCCAAGAAGGACGCCGATAGCGGCATGGAACTCTCCAGCATGCTTTGCGAGGACTACAAGAAAAGCCCCGCCGTGCTGGCCGCGGTCGCCGCTCATCTGATCGCCCAGCCGGACGCTGCGGCCCCACTCCAAGCGGCAGCGGAAAAGATCGCCACCCCCATCAGCGCCACTGAAGGCGACGCCCAGGGCCCGGCTTTGAGCACCCTGGCTCGCATCGCCTTTCTCAAGGGCGACAAGATCCGCGCGGTGGAGCTTCAGACAAAGGCCGTCTCACTGACTTCGAAAGCCGGAGAGGCGGCTGCGAAGGCCACGCTGGAGGCCTATCAACAGGATCGTCTTTCGTCCGCCCGGTGAGGTTGGTGGCGGCCCTTAGACCCTGCTCTCATTTCTCTGCATTCTTCTTTCATGACTGATACCAGAACTCAATTCGTCCAGGCCGTGCGGGACCGCGTCGCGGAGGTCGTTGTCGGCCAGGACGTGGTCGTCGAGCGCATGATGATCGCGCTGCTGACCGGCGGCCACTTGCTCCTGTTAGGCGTCCCCGGCACCGCCAAGACTCTCCTGGTCAATGCCGTCGCCAAGGCGGTGGACCTGCAGTTCAGCCGTGTCCAGTTCACCATCGACATGCTGCCGTCCGACATCATCGGTTCGGAGCTGCTCGACCAGGCGACGGGGAAATTCCGCACCCACCAGGGTCCGGTCTTCACCAACTTGCTGCTGGCGGACGAAATCAACCGCGCCGCGCCGAAGGTGCAGAGCGCGCTGCTGGAAGCGATGCAGGAGCGCAAGGTCACCATCGGCAACGCAACCTATCCGCTGCCGATGCCGTTCCTGGTGATCGCGACGCAGAACCCGATCGAGCAGGCCGGCACCTTCGAGCTGCCGGAAGCGCAGCTCGACCGCTTCATGCTTTGTCACCGCATCAGCTATCCTACCGCCGAGCAGGAGGAGGAAGTGCTGCGCCGCCAACTCAAGATGGGCCTCAAGCGGGTCGAAGGCGGTGCGATGCCGAAGACCGCTTTCGACATGATCGGCGGCGAGCCGGTCTGCAAACTCGATGACCTGGTGGCCGCGATGTCCGACGTCCAGTCGGTGCATGTCAGCGAGGTGTTCATGAAGCATTGCGTCGAGCTGATCCGCCTCACCCGCACCCACCCTGCCATTGAAATGGGCTGCTCGCCGCGTGCCGGGCTTTCCATCGTCCAGGCTGCCCGCGCCCGTGCCTTCGTGAACCAGCGGGACTACGTGGTGCCGGAGGATTTGTTCGAGCTGGCTGAGGATGTGGTGCTGCACCGCATCCGCCTCAGCTACGAGGCGCTCGCGGACGGGCAGAAGCCTGAGAAGGTGCTCGAAGAGCTGCTTCATCAACTCGGTTGAGTCTTGTCGTCTGTCTGCCTGTCTGTCTGATGAATCCACCCGGGACCCTCACGAATGATCCGCTCGACGCGCGGCAGTTCGAGATCGCGATCAAGCGGCTCGCCAACGCGCTGACCTACGGCCAGGAAAGCTCGCCTTTCCTCGGCTCCGGGATCGAGTACGTGCAGTCGCGCCTCTATCAGAGCGGCGACCCGGTCAAGTTCATCGACTGGCGGATCACCGGCCGCACCGGCCGCTTCCACGTCAAGGAATACGAGGCGCCGAAGCAGATGCCGGTCTACCTGCTGGTGGACACCTCGGCCTCGATGGCGGTCAGTTCGCTGCGCCTGAGTAAATACGCCTGGGCGGTGCAGATCGCCGGCGGCATCGCGCTGGCCGCGGTTGAGCACATGAATCCCGTCGGCCTGATGACCGTCGGCGAGCGTGCTCTCCACCACACGCCGGCGCTGTCGCGCGGCACCATCCTGCAGTGGATGCACCAGCTGCGGCACTATCACTTCACCGAGGGTACGACGCTGGGCAAACGCGTCCGCGAACTGATCCCGCGGGTCGAGCAGCGCTGCCTGTTCGTCGTCATCAGCGACCTTCACGATCCCGACGCGATTCCGGCCATCAAGCTGATGGCCCAGGACCACGACTGCGCCGTCCTGCACATGGAGGACCCGGCGGAACGCGGCGGACTGCGCGCCGGCATTCTGCGCGGCGTCGAGGCGGAGTCCGGCCAGGAGTTCGTCGCCCGCGGCAGCACGAAATTTTTCACCAGCGAGGAAGCCAAGTCGCTCTCCCGCGCGGGCGTCGACTATCTGAAGCTGCCCACGGATGAACCGATCCTGCCGCGGCTGCGCCATTTCCTGAAGAACCGGAACAACTCCAGGAGGAACGGATGAGAGTGCCGGGTTCTGAATTCATCCGCGGTGCTGCCGCGGTTCTGTTGGCGGCGATGCAGATCGCCGTCGCGACCGCGGCCGAGCGCGGGCCGGGAAGCATTGGCATGGAGAAGGACGTGGCAGTCACGCTGGATCGGGGCGACTACCGGCCGAAGCCGCTGGATGACCGCACGCCGCTGATTCTCCGGCTGGAAGACGTGAAGCCGGCGGAAGGCGGAAGTTTCAACTATCAGTTTCACTACATCGCCTTCGAGCCGGGGAGGTACAAGCTCTCCGACTATCTGATCCAGCCCGACGGCTCACCCGCACCGCTGGCGGAGAGTGCTTCGATCGAGGTCGGCTCGATCCTGGTCGATTCCATCCTGCCGCCTGATTTCAATGGCGAGCTCAATGCCTTCGGAGCCCGGCCGTTTCCGTGGTTCGGCGGTTACCGGTTGATGATGGGCGGCCTGGCCGTGCTGTGGCTGTGCGGACTGCCCGCGTTGATCTGGCTCGGCCGGAAGAAGAAGGTGGCGGTGGTGGAGGAAGTCGTGGCGCCCCCCCCTACCTATGCCGAGCGCATGAGACCTTTCGTGGAAGCCGCCGCCGCCGGAGAACTGACGACCTCGGGGCAAGCCGAACTTGAGCGCCTGATGAGCGGCTATTGGCGCGAGAAGATCGGCCGGCCGGGACAACGCATGGCCGAGGCCCTTTCCGCTCTGAAGAAGCATCCTGAGGCCGGCTCCCTGTTGCGTGCGCTGGAGCACTGGTTGCACCAGCCGGGCGGCGCCTCGCGGGCGGAGATCGAGCGCCTGCTGGAGCCCTACCGGCTTCCGGCGGTTGCCGTGGTTGAACAGGAGGTGGTGGCGTGAGTTTCCATCATCCCATGGTTCTGTGGTTGCTGGCTCTCCCGGTGTTGTGGGGCTACTGGCAGTGGGTGCGCCGCGGTCATCCGGTGGTGCTGCCTTTCGACCACGGTCATCAGAGCGGCGGCCGCGGTCTCCGCTTCCTGACCAATTTCGCCGGCACCCTGCCGGCGCTGCTGTTGGCCATCGCGGTGCTGATGCTCGCCGGGCCCCGCAAAACCGCTCCTCCCCAGGATGAGCGGATCATGAACAACATCATCCTCTGCCTGGACGTGTCAGGATCGATGGATACGAAGTTCGGAAAAGGCTCGCGCTTCGAGGCCGCCGTGGAGTCCGCGCGCAGCTTCTGCAATTTCCGCAAGGGCGACGCCTTCGGGCTGACCATCTTCGGGTCGGAGTACATCCATTGGGTGCCGCCAACGAAGGAAGTCTCCGCCATCGCCAACGCCACCCGCTACATCCGCCCGGACAACATGCCACCGTGGATGGGGGGGACCCTGATTGCGAATGCGCTGCATGGTTGCCGCGACCAGCTGATCCGCACCGAGCAGGGTGACCGCGCCGTGATTCTCATCACCGACGGTGGCAGCAGCGATTTCGCCAACGGCGGCGACCGGCACATCGCCGACGAACTGGCCGCGTCGAACGTGCGCGTGTTCGCCATTTCCATCGGCGGCGATGACGAGGGTGGATCCGCCGGGCTGGAAACCATCGCCGCCGGTACGGGCGGCAAGGTCTTCAAGGCGGGCGATCCCTCGGCCCTGGATAGTGTCTTCCATGAAATCGATCGCATGCAGAAAGCCCGCTTCAAGCAGGTGACCGCGGACTGGGTGGATGACTACACGCCCCTGTCGATCGCCGGTCTCGCGACCTTTGCCCTCTACCTGCTCTCATTGTTGGGCCTCCGTTATACCCCGTGGTGATTGATCGATGTCCATGACCGCTGAAACCATCCATCTCTATGCCGCCGGGGCCGCGCTAGGCGCCGCCGCGCTGACCGCCTGCGGCGAGTGGCTGCACGCCCGCCGCACCGCGCGGGTGGGTGCGCTGGCCTTCGGCCCGAACGGACGGGCCCGGCGCTGGACGGTCGCCACACCGGTCGCGCGGGTGCTCGCGATGGCGGGCTTGGCCTGGTCGCTGGTCACGCTGATCGCTTTCAACAACCTGATCCGCGACCGCGACCGTCACGTGCACGCGAGCCGCCACCTGATGGTGCTGCTGGACGTCTCGCCGTCGATGTTCCTGAAGGACGCCGGGGAAAGTGGCGCCGACACCCGCAATTCACGCGCCTCGGCGGTGCTGAAGTCGGTGCTGGACCGCGTTCCTGGCGATCACGTGCGCTTTTCCGCCGCCGGTTTCTACACCGAGGCCCGCATGCTGGTGAACGAGTGCCAGGACCGCGAACTGATCCTGCACCTCGCAGGCGGCACCCCGTTTCACATCACCTACAAGCCGGGCAAAACCGATCTGCTGAAGTGCCTCAATGAAGCGGGCGAGTTCATGAAGGACTGGGAGCGGAAATCCACCACGCTGCTGGTGATTTCCGATGGCGACAGCGTGCCGCCCGCCGGTCTTAAGACCATGCCGTCCTCCGTCTCCAATGTGATTTTCGCCGGGGTGGGGGAATCCGGCCGCGGCACCTTCATCGACGGCCACCTGTCCCGCCAGGATACCGCGAATCTCTCGCAGCTGGCCCGCCGCCTCCACGGCAACTACTACGATTGCAATACCCGCCAGATCCCGAGCGAGGCACTGAACAAGCTCAATGCCGAGGAGCCCGGCGCGACCAAGTGGCAGACCGACCGGCGGATGTTGGCGCTGATCGTGCTCGCAGTCTCCTCCGCCGTCCTGTGCCTGGTGCCGCTGCTGCTGGAGTACCTGGGCAGCGGCTGGCGCTTCCGCCCGGTGCTGGCGAAAACCCCGAAACCGAGCATGGCGCCATGAAAAAGTATCTGGTTCTCGCCTGGCTGCTGTTGCCGCTGCCGGTGGTGGTCCTGCATTTCGGCCGCGGTCAGGAATGGCTCGCCCGCGACATCGCGCATGACTTCATCCAGCAGGCGGAGGCTGCGGAGAAGACCGGCGACTGGCAGCTCGCCGACGAACGCTTCCGGGATGCCGACAAAAAGGCCGGCGCCCAGGATCGTGACCTGAAACTGCGCCTCGATCTGGCCCGGGTCCGGACCAAGTTCCGGATGGGCCAGGCCGTGGATGCCATCGATGGCGTGGACAAGCTGCTGGATGATGCCGCCATTTCCACGATGCCCCGCGAGTTCCAGCAGGAAGCTCGCGCGCTGTCCGGCCGCATCCACTACTATGCCGGCTGGGTCATGCGGCTGGAAGGGGCCAAGCGCCAGCTGTGGATGGAGGAAGCCGAGCTTTCCCGTCAGAATTTCCGCCTGCTGTCCGAGCAGGAATCCGCGGACGCGCCCGCGGACCAAGCCCGCAAGCAGCGGGAGGATCTGGAGTCCGCCGTCCAACTCCAGCGCCTGAGCCTTACCGAGCTGATGGCCCGGCCGCTTCCCGAGGAGGGCCGCTTGATGAGCGGCCAGGGGCTGACCGAACAAATGGCCAAACGTCGCGGCCAGCGCGGCGACAAGCCCGGCAAGGGCGATGGCGACGGCCCGCCTGACAAGGGCGCTGGTGCGAAGCGCTTTGAACCGGGCGAAGGCTCCTGAACCGACCGATCGATCAACGAACAATTCTCACCGACCGAATTTCATGAAATCCCCGTACCGCCCCAAGCCTCTCCATGGCCCGGTGTCCCTCGCTCTGTTGCTTGCGGCGGCTGCGACCCAGGCCCAGGTCGTCC
>JAQGPE010000148.1 GCA_028293225.1 Akkermansiaceae bacterium
GCAGGCGAGGATGACCCATTTGCAGGCGATGCGATCGCCGTCGATGACTGAACGGGCATAGTCGATCGCGGCGTGCTCGACCGTGGGGCAGGCAGTCTTTTTCGCCGTGCTGGCCGCCGCTTTCTTCCTAGCCTGGCGCATGCGCGGCTTAGGTGAGGAAGCTGCTCGGGCCGTCTTTCGGGACATCGGACTTGGCGGGTTTGACGGCCTTGATGGACTGCAGGGAGGCGGGGGTCATGCCGAGGTTCTTGGCCTCGGTCTCCATGGTCTTGCGGGCCATCGACCACGCGTTGAGGGCCGGGTGCATGTATTTGTTGCCGGACTCGCCGCTCTCCAGAGTGATGCCGTCATCTCTGAGCTGCTCCAGCGCGTCCTGTGCGATCGACCAGGCTTCGCAGTAGTTCACAAGGCACTGGCGGTTGACGGCCGTCAGGTGGCCCAGCTTGCGGAGCTCGGTGGCGAGGCGGATGTATTCCTTTTCGGCGGGGGCACCGCCGACGAGCGGGGGCGGCCTCACGGCAAGCGGGGACAGCAGCGCCGCTTTCGTCGACGCCACATTCTCCTTCGGCTTGGTTCCTCGAACTCCCATGGGAAACCTTCGCGGGGCGTCCGAACCGGGCCTGCCATCCCGAGCACCTCCGAACCCCAAGCCGAAATCCGGAGGCTGGACCGGCCAGAACGCTCCCGCGAAGGGCTTCAATCTGGGGTGTAGATTGTTGGAAAAACATTTCGCTGGACGGACATTCGGGACGTTGACCCCCACCCCATGCGAAACTCACAGAGCGATAAAAAAACCTTGGAGGCGCTCAATGCCTGGGCCGGTTCTGGAAATCCGACCCCCCACCCCCTTATCTTTAACTTATCTTAGCTATCATGGTGTTCTTTATGCAATACAATATAAACTTAAGTTATAACGAATATGGATAGGCCTCTGACATTTAATAGAACCAAACATAAAGGACTCACATTCAGAAGCTTACGGGATTCATTGAGGTATGACGAGGCTTGGCGTAAGTTCAGTATTAACTTTCTTAAGCGTAATCCAATATGCACATGCGATCAGGTGCGCTATTGGGATGGACAGGGCTACGAAGTCGCTGCTCTGGGCCCGCCGGATGCCGTGGCAGCAGCCAAGCACGTCGATCACGTCAGGCCTCTGAATCAGGGCGGCAACAAGTTCGATGGATCGAACCTTCAGTCGCTCTGCCATTCCTGCCACTCGAAGAAGACGGCGAAATGGGGTTGAACAACGGCAACAGAACCGTTTACATGTTCAGTGCAAACCCTTGAACGCCAAATGGCGGAGCGGGAGGGATTCGAACCCTCGGTAAGCTTTTGGCCTACGCTCCTTTAGCAAAGGAGTACTTTCGACCACTCAGCCACCGCTCCATGGGGACTTGCGTCGGCGCAGGTTGAATCACATGCGCGGGTGCTCGTCAATCGTTGGAACTGGAAAAAATCCCGGGCCGTGCATAAATCCGTCATGCACCGGCTTTGCGCTCTTCTGTTGGCCGCTTCGGCTTTCCCACCCCTTGCGGCGGAAGAGATTCGCAGCACAAGCGTTGCGGAGAAATGGCAGGACGGATTTCCGGTCGCAGGTCCCCATCTGGGTCTGATGACACTGACGGGGACAACCTCGGACCGCTTGATGCTTTTTTCCCCAGCGGCAACCCCACCCTCCGGCGATGGCGGCATTTTTTCTGCTGAAAGCCCGTCATTCGCGGTGCTGGCAGCGGCCCGGAAAGCGGGGGCGGAGAAGCGTTTCGGCTGGCTCACTCCGTCTGACCCTCCCAGGGACCTCGCCGAGATCCGCGTGGACTGGCTCGACGGCGAACAGCCCTTCAAGGACTTTTCCCGGACGCTCGACCCTGCCCAGGGCGTGGTGACGACCCGCTTCACCCGCGGGACGTCCGAACTCATCGGCAAGGTCTTCATTTCCGAAGCGGACGATCTCACCGTCATCCATCTCCGTGCCGACAAGCCGGGTTCGCTCAGTTTCAAAATCCGGCTCGAACGTCCCGGCAGACCGGAGGCGACGATGGAAGTAAAGGACCGGCGGGTTCTGATCCTCCGCGGCAAGACCAATGAGGCGGCGGATGCTCCCTCTTTCGAGGTCCGGGCCTGGGTGTTTCCGATGGAGTCGGAAGTGACTCCGGCGGAGAAAGACATCTCTGTGCTGGGCGAGGGCGAGGCGCTGGTGCTGATCGCCACCGCGGTCGGCAAAGAGGGCTCCCCTGCCCTCACGGAAATCGGCACCCGCCTGCAGAAATACGGCTTCGGCGGCACGGAGCACCCGGATATTTCCGAGTTGTGGGACGGCTTGCTGGAGCGGCATCTCAAGGCTCATCGAGCGGCGATGGCAGAAAAGCGCTGACTCGCAAACGCACTACACTTGCATAAAGGCAATTTCGGCACATTGTCCGCGAATGCTTCGTTTTCTCGCCGCTCTGCTCCTTCTCCTGCCGCTGTCCGCAGCGGAGCTGAAAGTGGCAGCCCTGCATCCGCTTCTCGCCGATCTTGCCCGCCAGGTCGGCGGCGACCGGGTGGAAGTGGTCGACCTGGTCGGCCAGAATGGCGACCCGCACCATTTCGCCCCGGCTCCGGCGGACCTCGTGAAGGCGAAAGACGCAAAGATCTATTTCGCCTCCGGCATGGGGCTGGAGGCCTACCTGCCGTCATTGCGTGGTGTGGTCGGCAACACGGCTGAGATCGTCGAGGTCGGCAAGGATTTCCCGGCGCTGCAGGAGGACGATGATCATGATCACAGCGGCCATGACCACCACCACACCACCGACCCCCACTGGTGGCACTCGGTCGATTTGTTCCGCCGTGCCGCGGTCATCACCGCCGAGACGCTTTCGAAGGCCGACCCGGCAGGCGCGGAGATCTATCAGAAGAACGCCGCAGAGTATCGCGACCGGCTGGATGAACTCGACCGCTGGGTGCGCAAGCAGATCGCGGCCATCCCCCGCGACAAGCGGCGGCTGGCCACGGCTCACGCGGCCTTCGGTTATTTCTGCAAGGACTACGGCTTTCAGGCCATCCCGATCCAGGGCGTGAACGGCGAGCAGATGCCGTCGCCGAAGGATCTCGCCCGGCTGATCGATGAGCTGAAGGCGGAGAAGGTTGCCGCGCTTTTCCCCGAGAAGGAGTCGAATCCCAAGATCCTCCAGGCGCTGACCAAGGATACCGGGATCAAGCT
>JAQGPE010000170.1 GCA_028293225.1 Akkermansiaceae bacterium
GTGGGGACGTAGAGGCGCAGGCCGACCTTCTTGTCCGGCCCGGCGGGTTCGCGCCAGCCGGCCAGGACCTGGTCGTAGCCGGTGCCCAGGAAATCCGCGGCAGCCAGGGCGTGGCCGCCGTTCAGCGTGTCGTCCAGCACCACGCGGCTGCCGGACCACAGGCCGATGTCGTCTTCCGGATTCACGACCACCGAGTTGCCATGCATGGGCTCCACGGTGGTGACGAAGCGGCGGCCGTCGGGGAGATGACCGAGCCGGACTTCGCCGCAGGGCAGAGCCGTCACTTGAGTGGCGGACCAGGCGCCGTCATTTTCCCGCAGCAGGTGGACGCCTTCCTTGCAGGCGACCAGCAGGGACTCGCCCGCGCTACCGGGCCAGGGGACGGCGGCGAAATTGTGCGCCAGGTGAAACTGGTTGTTGAGGAGAAAGGTCGGCCATTCGCCGGGTCCCGCGGTGGGCCGGTAGCCGAGAAACCGGATCGGGTCGCCCTCGCCGTTTTTATTGCCTTCCCCATGCAGCGGCAGCACGGCCAGGAAGGAGCGCTTCGCGGCGTCCTCGACCCACTGCATGCGGTGGGTGGTCGGCTCGCGGTGCTGCTCCTGCGCGGTCCATTTTCCGGTGCGATCCGCCGGAGCGGTCAGGGTGAAGACCGCGCCGCTGTTCTTCGTGTCGCCGGGGTTCCATTCGCCGCCGACCGCCACCTCGCACTTGCCGTCGCCATCGGTGTCGCGGGCGGCGATGCAGACGTGGTCCTGCTTCGTCAGCGCGCCGGTCAGTTGGTGCTTCTCCCAATCCGGATGGTGGAACCACACCGTCTCCTTCGAGTCCGCCAGCAGGATGTCCGGCTTGCCGTCGCCATCGACATCCGCAATCGCCAGACCGTAGCCGATCCCGACCTGGGCATCGATCGTCTGGGCGCGGAACTTCGCGGCCGGAGCCGGGTCCGTGGCGTGGCTGGAGGTCACGGCGGCGGCACCGAGAAGCAGGAGGAAAGCGGGCGGACGCATCCGGACGGATACGCGGCCCGCCGGAGCGGTTTTCCATTCGCGGGCGAATCCCCACAGAACTTCATAGGGGTGGGCGTTTTCAAAAAACGCGTGCCACTACCCAAAAAATACCCGGTCAGTCCCTGAATGACGGATTTTCTAAAAAGTTAGGAGGCTTTAACCTTGATGTCCGAGGGAAATTTACTACAGATCGCGCTCGTGATCGGGGGATCTCAATATTCAGGGGAGAAGTGCGGGAACGCCGCACGCACCCAGCCGCTTGCCATGGGCATGCTCGGCGTGGGGCCCCTTTCCGTGTTCATGATCGGCTGCGTGCTTTTCAGCGGCACCGTCGTGAATTGGTTCGCTCCGGGCCTGGTGGGCGGTGGCTGGCTTGGCCACGCGCTACAGCTTTCCGCCGGTGCGGCCGTGATGGGCGGGCTGGTGGCCCTGCTCGGGAATGTCTTTCTCTGCCGCCACGCGATCCGCTGGGGCGTGCTGATGCCGCTGCTGGTGCTGATCATCGGCTCCGTGGTGGCGATGTTCTCCGGTCGTGCGGGGGCGCTGGAGCTTTTCCTCGGCGTGCCGCTGCTGAGCGGCCTGGCCGTCGCAGGTGGCCTGGTGACTTCCTTCCTGGTGAATGGAGTGCTGCCGGTCGCTGTCGCGGAGTGAGATCTGAAGGCTGCTTATTTCCCCTTGAGGGATTCCCGCCATTGCGCCGCGGCACCGGGGTCGGCAATTGACCAACTCGCATCCAGACGCTGACTGGCTTGCTGCTTTAAAGTGGCATCGGCGATCTGGGCCACCTGGTCAGCTGCCTGCGGATATTTTCCAAGCTTGAAAAGAGCGGGCAGAGTCGTGGTGGCAAGGGCGTCGCGCTGCGGAGAGGCCGGTTGCTCGGCCAGCCACTGGAGGGCCTTGTCGGGATGTTGTTCGGACCAGGCGGAAATGGCCTCCCGGAGGGGTTGCGGGACGGCGGGCTCATTCGCATGGCGTTCCATCCACCAATCCAGCGCGGGGCGGTCGTATTCCCGCATCATCGCGGCGGCGACGGCGGCTCCATCGACGAAGGGTCGCGACCCGGCAGGCACCGCTCCGGACTCCAGATAGCCGCGCAGGTCCACCAGGTAGTTCAGCATTCCCACCGCGTCTCCCTGCGGCCATCTGCCAAGGAGTGCCACATTGAGATAAGCGTAGTCCTCTGCGCGGCCGGTCGTCTTGGCGAAGTCGACCAACTGGCTGCGCATCCCGGGGTCCTCGGCGTAGAGACCGCCCCAGCTTTGGAGAACGCTGGCGGCGGACTCCGGGGTGGCTTTCCGGACCGCATCCGTGGCCAGGGCAAAATCCCGCTCCGCCAGCATCCGGAGCACCGACACGCGCAGCTTTTCCCGCTGGTCCGCCAGTGCCGCCGGAAAGCCGGGCGAGTCGAGCCAGCCGAGCGCCGTCGCGGGTTCGTCGAGCCCCCAGGACAGGAAGGTCACGGTCGCCAGCCAGCCCGGCGGGGGACCGGCCTTGGCGTTGAGCGCGGTCAAAGCGGCAGCCGGGTCCTTGGCGATCCAGGCCCGGCCGACCAGAGAGGCGAGCGTCTGGTCGCTGAGGGCATCGATCCCGGAGAAAAGCTCTGCCAGGTCCGCGGCGGAAAGCCCGGCCAGGATCTCATTGATGCGGGCAGTCGCCTCCGGATCCCAGCGCAGATTCGGCGAGGAGCGGGCGAGCGCGGTCACTCTGCGAACCGCGTCCGCTGCGTGCTCCGCTGCCGCCGGCCCG
>JAQGPE010000181.1 GCA_028293225.1 Akkermansiaceae bacterium
CTGGCGGTTCTCTACGGGCACCAGGGGAAGAAGAAGAAGGGCATGGAATACTATCAAAATGCCCTGCTGAGAAAGGCCGTACCGGACGCGACTCTCGAAAAGAGGCTGGAAGAAAAGACGCAATAAAAGCGCGCTTCCGTGACAAAAACTGCGCTTTACGACCTTTGATTTTGACAGATCAGCAAGTGTGGAGCATCACGCTTGCATGACCCGCACCTTGCCAGCCCGAGTCTTTGCGGATCGGGAGGATGCCTGCCGGACCCTCGCCGGTGAAGTGGCGGAGATGATCGCTGCGATCAACCGAAGCGGCCGGCCGGCAGTGCTGGGCCTGGCGACGGGCAGGACTCCCCTGCCCTTTTACGCCGAGCTGATCCGGCGGCACCGGGAGGACGGGCTGTCGTTCCGGGAGGTGGTCACTTTCAATCTGGACGAGTATCTGGGCCTGGCGGAAGGGCACCTGGAAAGCTACCGCGCCTTCATGAGGCGGGAGCTGTTCGATCACGTCGATATCCTGCCCGGGAATGTCCACATTCCGGACGGCTGGCTGGCGAAGTCCGAAATCCCGGCTCACTGCGCCGCCTACGAACGCGCCATCAGGGAGGCTGGTGGCATTGATTTCCAGCTGCTTGGGATCGGCCGCACCGGACACATCGGCTTCAACGAGCCCGGTTCGCCACGGGACAGCCGGACCCGGGTGGTGGCGCTCGACGAGTTGACCCGGCGCGACGCGGGGCCGTCTTTCGGGGGGATCTCCCAAGTCCCGAGGCAGGCAATTTCCATGGGTTGCGGGACCATCCTGGAAGCCCGGCGGATCGCCCTGCTGGCTTGGGGAGAGGCGAAGGCGGCGATCGTCAAAACCGCCCTGCAAGGCCAGGTGACCGACCAGGTGAGCGCCTCCTTCCTGCAGGAGCATGCCGACGCGGCCTTCTACCTCGATGAGGCGGCCGCCGGGGAGCTGTGAGACGGGCGGAGAGGGTTCATCCGATTTTCACGTATTTTTCCCATGGCTGGCCCTCCGGCGGTGTTATAGGTAGGAGCAGCCATGCAAACTCCTCCAGAGAACACCGGTCCGGCCTGGTCCCGGCATGCCGAACGGGTCGCACGCAAAGTGAACCTCGGCTGGTGGCTGCAGGCGCTTTCCACGCCGCTGGTGGTGACGGGATTGGCCGGTGCGTGTGCGCTGCTGTTGATCCGGCGTTCCGCCGCGCAACAAAGCCCGGCGGGCTGGGTGCTGGGAGCTGTCACGGCTGGCGTGGTGCTGCTGGTGGCGGGAATCTGCTGGCTGGTGGCTAGGCGGAAATTTGAGAAGCCGGATCAGTCGCTGGTGCGGATCGAGGCGGCGATGAAGCTGCGCAACGGGCTTTCCGCGGCGAGAGCCGGGGTGGCGCCGTGGCCGGAGGTGCCGGCGAAAGTCGATGCCGGGCTGAACTGGAGCTGGCAGCGGGTGGTGGTGCCGCCGGTCGCGGCGATCTGCTTTCTTACGGCCGGGATCTTCATTCCCCTTTCCGCGAACGGGACCTCGAAGCGGCTCCCCGACGAGCCGCAGGCGTGGCAGAAGATCGAAGCCGACCTGCAACGCCTGGAGGAAGACAAGGACGTGCTCGATGAAGCCTATATCGAGGAGGTCAAAAAGCAGCTCAATGAACTGAAGGCCGAGGACCAGGAAAACTGGTTCAGCCATTCCTCGCTGGAGGCGACGGATTCCCTCAAGCAGAGCCACGCCTCTGAGGTCGAGAAACTGGACCGTGAGCTGGGCCGGGCCGAGAAAGCGATTTCCGCCCTGCAGAAGGAAAACGGTCTGACTCCCGGCGAGAAGCAGGCGCTGACCAACCAGCTGGACCAAGCGCTGCAGAACCTGCAGAGCGGTGCGCTGAAGCCGAACTCGAAGCTGATGGACCAGCTGAAAAACCTGGATCCGAAGAATCTGGGGCAGATGGACCCTGAGAAAATGAAGCAGCTCAAGGAGAGCATGCAGAAGGCGGCTCAGGCAGCAAAGGACTGCAAGGATGGCGGCAGCCAGCCGGGCGACGGGGGCGGTAACGGCTACAGTGATGAGCTCAATGACGGCAACGGCAAGGGGGATGGCCAGGGTGAGGGAGAGGGTGAGGGCAACGGCCAGGACGGCAGCGGCCCCGGAAGCGGCGGGGTCAACCGCGGACCCGGCCACTCACCCGGGATGCTCGGCAAGGAGCACGACAAGACCAAGACCGGCGATCTGACCGGAGTTGAGTCAAAGGACCTTTCCCATGCTTTGCCCGGAGATCTGCTGGAACTCCAGGACGGTGAGCATGATGTCGACAAATCCGCCCGCGGCCCCCAGGCTGGCGGTGCGGCAGGAGCAACCGGCGCCGGCGGCGACCGGGTATGGAAGGAGAGCCTCGATCCCTCGGAACAGAAGGCTTTGAAGAAGTTCTTCGAGTGACATTGGCCTCCTCTACCAGCCTGCTGTTTCGGCGACTTTTCACGCCGATTTTTCATCGTTACTTCATCCTATTCTCTGCTAGAGAAACAACGCTGATCTCCACCGGAATCCCGCAACATGGAACACGCCTCTGAAACTGAAGTCGCCTCCGCCGGCAAGCACATCCGCTCCCTTTCCGCCGCGCTCAACCAGGTGCTCTTCGGCCAGGAAGAGTTGATCGATCTGGTTCTAACAGGGGTGCTGGCCCGTGGCCATATCTTGCTGGAAGGTCTGCCGGGCCTGGGGAAAACCGAACTGGTGAAGGGTCTGTCGAAGAGCCTGCGACTGGGAACGAAGCGCGTGCAGTTCACGCCTGACCTGTTGCCGGGCGACATCACCGGCAACCCGGTGCTGCAGGAGATCGACGGGCACCGCTCCTTTGTGTTCCAGCCTGGACCGCTGTTCACAAACATCGTGCTGGCGGACGAAATCAACCGCGCTTCTCCGAAGACCCAGTCGGCCCTGCTGGAAGCCATGCAGGAGCGCCGGGTCACGGTGCTCGGCGTCTCTCATGAGCTGCCGAAGCCGTTCTTCGTGCTGGCGACGCAGAACCCGATCGAGCTGGAAGGCACCTATCCCCTGCCGGAAGCCCAGC
>JAQGPE010000260.1 GCA_028293225.1 Akkermansiaceae bacterium
GATTTGGTCAGCCATCTCCATCCATCAATCAAAGCCTCAACGCCCGCGTCGGAGACGACCTGAACGAGGCTTCGAGCTACGGCTCACTGATTGGACTGATTTGCTGATTAACTGATTTAAATACAGAGAATTGAGGACAAAAAGAGATCTGAATTTCCTGGGATTGCTTCTGGACTCAAAAACAGAAAATCAAATCCCCTGCCTTTCATCAGTTAATCAGCAAATCAGTCCAATCAGTGATCTCTGGCCCGAACGACCACCGATCTCCTCAAAACTCGACGTCCTGGCGTCTCAAATTTCCGGCTGCCTCCTCAAGCGCTCATCGCCACCCTCGGCAGCACCCGCTCCACCGTCACGTCCAGGAAACGCAGATAGGCCTCTTCCCACGCCACCCGGTTCTGTGGGAAATAGCTGACCATTTCGAAGGAATCCCGCACCAGCTTGCGTGCCGCCGCCACGTCCGGCAGGTGACCGGTCGCAATCATCTGCACCAGCGCATTGCCGCAGGAAGTCGCCTCGATCGGGCCCGCGACGATCTCGATGCCGAGCGCGTCCGAAGTCGCTTGCGCGAGGAAAGCATTCTGAATCCCGCCGCCACCGACATTGAGCCGCTCGAAGCGACGGCCGGCCAGGCTGCAGAATTTCTCGTAGACCACCCGGTATTTCAGCGCCAGCGATTCGGAGGCCACCCGCAGGATCGTGCCCTTGTCACGCGGCACGGCCTGGCCGGTGCGCTCGCAATAAGCGGCGATCTTGGCCGGCATGTCGCCGGGATGGGTAAAGGTGCTGTCGTCCGGATCGATGAAAGCGGAGAACGAAGGCGCCGCCTCAGCCAGCTGCGCGAGATCCGCATAGCTGAGCTTTTCGCCATCCAGCGCCCACTGCCGCTTGCACTCCTGGATCAGCCACAGGCCGGCGATGTTCTTCAGGAACCTCACCGTGCCACCATATCCCAGCTCGTTGCAGCAGCGGGCGGCGAAGGCGGCGTCGGTCAGGATCGGTTCGCGCGTCTCCAGACCCATCAGCGACCAGGTGCCGGAGGAAAGCCACAGCGCGTCCTCTCCCTCCAGCGGGATGCCCACCACCGCCGAAGCCGTGTCATGGGAGGCGCTCGCAACCACCGGGATGCCTTCGCGTCCGATAAATTTGGACACTTCCTTTCGGACCGGTCCGAGGATCGTCCCGGGAGCCACGATCTTGCCGAAAATCCGCCGCGGCAGACCCAGGGCGTCGATCACTTCCCAGGCCCAGTCGCCGGTGGCCGGATCGACCAATTGCGAGGTAGAGGCATTCGTCCGCTCCACGGCCTTTTCTCCGGTCAGCCAGTAAGCCAGCAGGTCAGGGATGAAGAGTAGCGTCGAAGCATGCATGAGGTCAGGGGAGCCCGCCTCCTTTTCCGCCATCAGGTGGAGGGAGGTGTTGTAGAAATTGGTCGTGATCCCCGTGTGCTGGTAGATCTCCTCCTCCGGCATCAGCCCGTGCATGACCGCCGGCATCCGCTCGTGGCGCGGGTCGCGGTACTGGTGGGGCATGCCGAGGAGCTGGCCCTGCTCATCCAGCAGGCCGTAGTCGCAGGCCCAGGTGTCGATCCCGATGGCCGCGATCTCACTGCCGTAGCGCTGGACCGCTTTTCGCAGGCCCTCCTGGATGTCCCGGAAGAGGCCGATGATGTTCCAGTAAGAACCGCCCGGCAGATCCGTGCCCGGATTGTCGAAGCGGTGGACATCCTCCAGACGGAGGGTTTTGAAATCGGTTTCGGCGGCAATGACGCGGCCGCTGCCGGCACCGAGATCGATGGAAAGAAAGACAGGCATGGACTGGGCGGGAAGCGGAGCGTTTTAGCGGCTGAAACGCAAGACACACGAAACGTTCTTTAACTGGGATTTACTAAAATTCCGAGCCTCCCTGTCCATCACGATCGCGTCCAGCTCGTCAAGTGACGCGAAATAAAAGTCGGTGTGCATGCCCAGTTTGGAGTGATCGATAAGTCCGCAGTTCCAACCCGAATGCTTGAGCATCAATCGCTTGAGTCTCGCCTGCTCGGGGTTCGGCTCGCTGATTCCCTTGTCAGGATCCAGTCCGCCTCCCGAGAAGAAGAAACGATCTATACGCAAAGATCTAAGCGCCGATTCTGTCAGCAGGCCCGAGAATCTTCTGCCGCGTGCGTCAAAAGATCCGCCGAGCTGGATCAAATCGATCCCTTCGTGACTCGAAAGTCTCTCCACGACCGCCAAAGAGTAGGTCACAATCCTCAGAGGCAGGCCGGTGGGGAGCTGCGAAGCCAGCTCCAGAGCGGTCGAACTGGCGTCGAGCAGGATGGTCTCGCCACTGATCAGGAATTTCGCGGCCTCCTTGGCGATCGCGATCTTCTCGTCAAGCTGCCGCGCCTGCCGCTGGGAGTGCGACGGCTCGGCCAGCGGCGCGGTCGCATCCATCGCCCCGCCATGGGTGCGCTTCAGGTGTCCGCGCCTCCCCAGCAGGTCGAGATCCCGTCGAATCGTTTCCTCCGTGACTTCAAAGCTCTTGGCGAGATCGGTGGTGCGGACCGTCCCGTCCCGGCGGGCGAGTTCGAGAATCCGGCGTTGGCGTTCTGCGGCGAGCATGTGGGAATTTGTGGGAAATTGCTTGCTTTGGTGGGTTTTGTTCCGCACACCGCTGGCCGTCAATACAAACCAAGCTGCCATGTCCGAACCCCAAGCCTTCCGGTATGTAAACTACTCATGGGACGATGCGAAAGCCGCATCTCTCGATCCCGTCGAGCGTCTCGTTTACCGCTCGAACCTCCTCGGAGCGGACCAGCGCATCACCAACACCGGCGGTGGCAACACCTCCTCCAAGATCGTCGAAACCGACCCGCTTTCCGGTGAAGCCACCGAAGTGCTCTGGGTGAAGGGCTCCGGCGGCGACCTGCGCACCAGCAAGCGCGAGAATTTCTCCTCCCTCTACCAGCAGAAGCTGGTCGACCTGCAGCGGCCCTACGCCGCCCGCCCCGACAAGGGCCTCAAGAGCCAGGCCGAGGACGAAATGGTGGCGATGTACACCCACACCACCTTCAACCTCAACCCGCGCGCCTCGTCGATCGACACGCCCCTGCACAGCTTCCTCCCCGGCAAGCATGTCGACCACATGCACCCGAACGCGATCATCGCGATCGCCGCTTCCGCCAATTGCGAGAAGCTGACCCAGGAGATCTTCTCCGGCGAAATGGCCTACGTGCCGTGGATGCGCCCGGGCTTCGAGCTCGGCCTCGCCATGCAGGAAATCTCAAAGGCCCAGCCGGACGTGACGGCCATCATGATGGGCCAGCACGGCTTCATTTCGTGGGATGACGACGAGAAGGTCTGCTACCTCCGCACCCTGGAGTTCATCGAAAAGGCCGCCGCCTATATCGACGCCAAATACCAGGCCAAGGGCGGCGACGCCACCGTCTTCGGGGGCGCGAAATACACCACTCTCCCGGAAGAGCAGCGCCACGCCACCCTCGCCGCGATCCTGCCATGGCTGCGCGGCCAGGTCTCCCAGCAGAAGCGCTTCATCGGCACCATCCAGGACGACGAGAAGATTCTGCGCTTCGTGAACTCGGCCGATGCCCCGCGCCTCGCCGAACTCGGCACCTCCTGCCCGGACCACTTCCTGCGCACCAAGATCAAGCCACTCTACGTCGACTGGAATCCGCAGAGCGAAGACGCCGCCGCTCTCAAGGCCAAGCTGGCGGCCGGTCTGGAGCAGTATCGCAAGGACTACGCGACCTACTACGCCAACTCAAAGCACGCCAACTCTCCGGCCCTGCGCGACCCGAACCCGACCGTGGTTCTGATCCCCGGCCTGGGCATGATCGCCTGGGGCAAGGACAAGTCCGAGTCCCGCGTGACCGCCGAGTTCTACAACTGCGCGGTGGAAGTCATGCGCGGCGCCGAAGCGATCGACGCCTACATCGCCCTCCCCCAGCAGGAAGCCTTCGACATCGAATACTGGCTGCTTGAGGAAGCGAAGCTCCAGCGCATGCCCGCCGAGAAGGAACTCGCCCGCCAGATCATCGTGGTCATCGGCGCCGGCTCCGGCATCGGCAAGGAAACCGCTCATCGCCTGGTCAAGGAAGGCGCGCACATCGTTTGCGTCGACCTGAATGCCGACGCAGCCGCTGGCACCGCCAAGGAAATCACCGACAAATACGGCCTCGGCATCGGGGTCGCCGGCACCGGCATTTCCAACTGCGGCCCGGCCGTCGCTCTCGCCGCGAACATCACCGACCGCGCCAGCATCCGCACGATGCTCGACCAGGTTGCCCTCGCTTACGGCGGCTTCGACTCCATCTGCGTCACCGCCGGCATCTTCGTGCCGAGCGACACCTCCGGCCACATCCCGGACGACAAGTGGGCGCTGACCTTCAACATCAACGTGACCGGTTCCTACCTGGTCGCCGATGAAGCCTTCAAGTCCTGGAAAGAACAGGGCCTGCGCGGCAACCTGGTCCTCACCACCTCGGCCAACGCCGCCGTCGCGAAAAAGGGCAGCCTCGCCTACGACACCTCGAAGGCCGCCGCCAACCACCTGGTCCGCGAACTGGCCATCGAGCTGTCGCCGTTGGTCCGCGTCAACGGCGTCGCTCCCGCCACCGTGGTGCAGGGTTCCGCCATGTTCCCTCGCGATCGCGTCATCGGCTCGCTGGCGAAATACAACATCGCCTACACCGACGACGAGGAGACCGAGTCCCTGGTCAGCAAGCTGGCGCAGTTCTACGCCGACCGCACCCTGACCAAGGCGCCGATCACTCCCGCCGACCAGGCCGAAGCCTACTTCCTGCTGGTGACCAACCGTCTCAGCAAGACCACCGGCCAGGTCATCACCGTCGACGGCGGCCTGCACGAAGCCTTCCTGCGCTGAGGCGGCGAAAGGGCAGGGAATCGCTTCCCCGCCTCTCACACCTTCCATGCCATCAAGGGCAGGCGGCTCTCCGAAAGGGAGCCGCCTGTGCCTTTTCCGGGTGTTGCTTCGCGCCAGGTGGCCGGTCACTTCGCCGGCTCCGGCTCACGTAGTAGTTCGAGATTCTCCCAAGCCGTCTGCTTCAGATCTCCGGCTGGGAATCGATCGACCCAGGCGGCCGCCAGGCCGGGCTCGGATTGGCCCCAGCGCTGGACGATCCCCATGACC
>JAQGPE010000299.1 GCA_028293225.1 Akkermansiaceae bacterium
TCTGGGCGCCCATGCCGATTTTCTTCCGTCTTTCGCCCAAGCGAGGGAGATCTCCCTTTCGGCTATGATCACCGAAGGAGGCAAGCCACAAAACATCTCCATCTGCTGGCGAAAGGATGGCCTGAGCGCCGGCTGCACGATTCAGTCCGGATCCTCGCGTTTTCTGGACATGACACACGTGAAAACGAGCTTCAGCCAGGCGCCCGATTTCCAGGCCATCTATGAGCAGGCGATGAAGACGGAAGCTGCCATGCCTCTGTTCAACGAGCCGGGGCCTGACGACGAGCCGATCACCACTTCATTCGAAATCTTTTCGGGTATGGCGTCAGCGAAATGGGCATTTATAGGAACCAGAAATGCCACCGCCGATCGGGAGGTTCGGAAATTGTATGCGTTGATGGAAAAGACTCTTACCGAAGAGCAGCGACTCGCTCTCGCCGGTCCGGGAGAGGCGATGGAAAAGCCCGAAAAAGGCACCGCAGGACGAAAGAGCCTCTCGGTTGCATGGTCGCAACAACAGCAAAGGGATAGCTCCGTCGCGGGTTGCACCATCTCAATCGAGGGAACCAGCAGCGGGTCCAAATTCAAGATCAGTTCAACCGCGGGAAAACTGAATTTTATCAGCTTCGAGAAAGGATTTTCAAAGGATCTGCGACAATCCGCGCCTCTGACGAAGTGGCCAAGCGATTCCCTGGCGGATGCTTATAACAGCTATCGGAAGGAAAGTCAGCCTCATGCAGAGAACTTCGACCAAGGCCCTGTTCCAACCGGTCCGATGATCAACTATGAGATCCACTCAGGCACCCAGAACTTCCAGTCCCAGATCAATTGCCCGGATGCTGCCACTGTTCCCCTTGCGTGCAGGAACCTCGAAACAAGGCTCCGGAAGTTGCTCACAGCCGGGCAGATCAAGGCACTGGATTTGAAGTAGTCCTCAGAAAGATCAACCGCTCTGGATGCGACCGACTCATTGCGGATTTTCTCAAAAGAATCGGCGGCGGCCCCTATGTGGAGCTGCCGCCGATTTTGGTTAACTCTGAGATTCGTCAGAATTCGCTATCCGGCTCCGCGCCGATCTTCAGGAAGATCCGGCTCTTTCCGGTCACGGTTTCCGGCGGCAGGCTCGAGAGGCCGCTTCATAGCCGGAGCTGAGCGGCAGGGCAGTGGCGGTAGCAATCGCCGTTGAGGTCGGATTGTCACCAGGCCAATCCAGAAATCGCTGGGCACCTAAGGCAGGCGCCGCCGCACCGATCACCGCGCTGACGGCGCCCGTCTTCCGCGGCGTGCCATTGTAGGAGTCCTGCGTCGAGGCTGCTTCCGCCCGGGACATGCCAAGCGAGATGGCGCCGCCCTGCCCGGAGGTCGTTTGGCCGAAGCCGAGCATATCCACCGAGATCGAGAAGCCGCTTGGCGAACCGGCTCCCTTGAGGTCAATCTCTTAGTGAGGGGTGAAATTTCACCCCGGGCCGGTCGGGAAACCCGGTTGACTCGTAAAATGCTGCATCCTCCGCGCAGCGATCCCCGTGGGCTTTCTTCCGGCCGGGCGAGCCGGCCGGGGTATTTATCGGGGAGCGATTTCTAACAAGCAGGGAGTTATGTGAAACGGAAATGTCAGAAGACAATTTGTGGATTGCTGACGCTTTCCTGGTACTTTGAAATCGCCCTTCAGCGCGCGCCTCCCCCCTCGCTCAATTGTCACAAAGCCATGACTGCAGCAAGCCGTTACGAATACAGGGAGAGGGCCAAGTCTTCCCGCCGTCGCCATCCTTTACGGAGTTTCTGGAAATGGTTCCGCTTCCTGTTCAAGCCGAAATGGATGAGACAGTACGAGAAGTTCAAGGATAAGTGACAGATCTTTCGTTAGATGCATTAATCATAAGTGATTCGTCTCAACGATCCTTCAGGATCACGCGCGCGCCGGTGAAGGCCCTGGGGCAGACGACCACGCTGTCAGGATGGCTGAAATCCCGCTGCAGCTCGATCCTGCGGAAACCAGGATCGCCTTCGGGCCCTGGATCACCAGGACCGGGCGCAAAGGTCACTTCGCCGGCGAAGAGCTTGAAGTGACCTCCCGTGACAATTCCACCGGATGATAGCGGATGAAGAAGCTGGTCAGGCGCTTGCTCCGCTCCGGCGGCAGGGTGCCCCTCAGGCCGTCAGCCGCCGGTGGCCTTCAGCGAGGCGAGGTATTCCACCAACGAAGTGAAATCCTCGATGGTGAGGCCGCTGGCCAGGCCGGGCGGCATCATCGAGTTCGGCAGGCGCTGCTCTTCGGCGGCGTCGTCGCGCTTGAACCTGCTGACCGCTCCCTGGATGTCGCGGAGTTCCACGACGCCATCGGCTTCAGCGGTGACGAAGCCGAGCTTCGAGCTGCCGTCCTTCATTTTGAAGAGGGCGGTCTGGAAGCCTTGGGCAACGACCTTGTTCGGATCGAGGATCGACTCGATGAGGTACTCGCGCGGGAACTTGGCTCCGGCAGCGCCGAGGTAGGGGCCTTTCTGCTCGGCCTTCAGATCGGTCGCGTGGCAGGAAATGCAGCCCAGCGAGGTGAAGAGACGCTGACCGGTGGCGACGTCGCCGTGACCGGTGAGAGCGGCTTTGGAAACCTCTTCGACCGGCAGTTCGGCGACATGCTTGCCGCTGGAGGCGGTGGTGGCGATCGCGGCCTTGGCGGCGGTGGCGGCCTCGATGACCTCCGTGTTGTCCCAGTGGATGCCGTCCTCGATCTGCTTGTCGAAGCCGGGCATTTTCAGCGCGGCGATGGCGGCGAAGAAGCCAACTTCCTTCGGCGAGCGGTCGGTCAGATTCTGGACTTCTTTCTTGGCCTCAGGCTTGGAAAGCGGGCTGTGGGACACGGTGAGCAGGGCCTCCCAGGCGATCTGGCTGCCGGCATTGCCTTCGGCCGAGCCAAGCTCGCGCAGTTCGTCGATCTGGCCGCCGCGGGCGGGGGAGTTCACGAAGTCATTCAGGAACTGCGCGGCTTCGGGCTCGGCTTCCTTGTCCTTGGTCCAGGTGGCGAGCACGCTGAGGCGATAGGGGAGGGATTCATCTTCACCGGCGGAGACGATGGCGCGGTAGCACTCGGCGCGGCGGCTGAAGGGGCGCTTGGCGTCCTTGGCGGCCTCGGCCAGCAGCTTGAGCTGGCTCGGGTTCAGTTGCTTGGAGGAAAGCGCGGTCATCACCGGATCGACGCCTTCCAGTTTCAGGTCGGAAATCGGCAGGCGGTTCTTGCCGAGCACATCGAGCAGGTCGTTCTGACGATCCTTGGCGACGAGGGAGAATTTCTTTTCGATCGCCTCGCGGATCCTGGCGGTCTGGGCCCACTCGACCGGAGCGTAATAAGGGCCGCGGTCATCCGGGCGGGTTTCCCACCAGCTCTTCAGGTCCCAGGGCTTTTCATCGTAATGAAGGCGGGCCAGGGCGGATAGCAGGTCGAAGGCCAGCGCCGGATCCTGGGTCTTGTTGAGCTGGTCGATCAGGCCATCGACCACGTCCGGCCGGTGCAGGCGCTCCAGCGAGCGCAGCGCCAGAGTGCGGGTGGCTGGATCGGCGACGGCCTCCAGGCATGGCGGGATATTGCGCAGGCTGACCAGCACCTGCATGGCGGTGTGCGGCAGGCGCGGCGAGCCTTCCGGCTCCTTCCAGGTCTTCGAGGCGGCGATGATCCTGGCGGCGCTGTTGGTCGCGTTCAGTTTTTGCAGGCCGATCAGGCCCTGCAGGGCGACGCGTGGATTCGGGTCAGTGAGGGCGTTTTCGTAAGCGGCGACGGGCACGCCATCGAGCTCGCCGGAGCGGTCCGCCATGGCGCGCAGGACCTGCTCGCGGACGGCGCCGTCCCTTAGCATGCCGGAGAGATACTTGGTGCTCGAAGCGCCGAGCAGTTGCTTGAGGGTGAAGATCGCGGCGGTGCGGACAGCGATGTCCCGCTTCGTGTCCTGGGCCAGGACCAGCACATCATGGGCGAAGTCCGGCTTCGGCGCGCGCTTGAGGATTTCCCGCTGCGCTTCCAGGCGCTGCACGGCGCTGGCGGAGGCGAGCAGGCCGACCAGTTCGCGGTCTTTCACCGTGTGAACATCCGTATATTTCGCCGGGGTTTCGCCGGGATACAAGACCTGGTGGATCATGCCGACCGGCTTGCCGGGGCCTTCGAAGTTGAAGGTCGCACCGCGCCAGTCCGCCAGGTAGAGCTTCGAGTTGCCGTCGACGTCGATGTCGATCGCGCGTGGGAGTTCCTGGAAGACCTTCTGGTCGATCTTGAAGGTCGCGCCGGAGCGTTCCAGGGGGTGGTAGTAAATGTTCCCGGTGGTCCAGTCGCAGGAGAACAGCATGTTCCGGAAGGCGGGCGGGAAGCCGGGCTCGTCCAGCCACAGCGCACCGGTGCCGGAGCCGCCGCCGTAGTCGGCGAGGGGGATGATCGCCTCGTCGCCGAAGTTCTTGTAGAGCCGCGGGTAGCCCATGTTGGCCAGCTCCGTGTAGTGGTGGAAGCGGGTGTTCCAGCCCTTGCCGTCGTTGGTATTGTCGCGGCTGAAAAGATCGAGCTCAGGGGAAATCGCGGTGTCGCAGATGTTGCGGGTCATCAGCGCGTAGGGCTCGATCTGGGAGCCGTCCGGCCGCACGCGCAGCACGCCGCCGCCGTGGAGCACGTAGGTCGAGCCGTCGGTGCCCTTGGCCGGATGCGCGCCGAAGTCGCCGACGGAAATGTAGAGCCAGCCGTCGATGCCCATGCGGACACCGTTGGTGGTGTGGTCGGCGCCGCGCGGGTTTTCGATCCCGCCGCCGAGGCCGGTCACGAGGATTTTCTCTTCATCGGCCACGCCGTCGCCATTGGTGTCGCGGTAGGCGCTGAGGAAGGGTGGGTGGATCAGATAGAGGGTGTCGCCGACGAAATGGCTGCCGCGCGGGCTGCCGACGTCCGGGACGAAATGGACGAACTCATCGGCCTTGCCGTCGCCGTCGGTGTCGCGGCAGCGGATGATCCGGCCCATGTGCGGGGCACGGCCCAGCGAGCCGTCCTGGTCGGAGGAAACATAGAGATCGCCGTTGGGCGCGGCGCTGATGGAGGTCGGGTAGTCGACCTGAGGCGGCCCTGCGAACTCGTGGATGGTGAAGCCCTCCGGCACCGCCGAGGCAGCGGAAATCAGGGCGAGCGGGATGAAGCAACGGGAAAGGGAGTGCATGGCGCGGCAACCTATACGCGCAGGGATTCCGCTTTTCTCAAGCCGCGCGTGGTTTCTGCTTCGTCAGCCAACTTCATGAACCAAAAAGGCGAATCCGTGACGCTAGGGGCGGGGCAGGTGCCGGGGAAAAGAAGCGATTTTCGGCTTTTCATTGGCACCATCCCCGCTCTGTTGGCGCGTGATGGCGGTGGGTGACCACCGGCCATTTCCGCGCTGAAACGGCTCGCCCGATACTTCCCGAATCGATCCCTATGAAGAATCTCCGCTCCCGA
Source organism: Akkermansiaceae bacterium (assembly GCA_028293225.1). Classification (GTDB taxonomy): domain Bacteria; phylum Verrucomicrobiota; class Verrucomicrobiia; order Verrucomicrobiales; family Akkermansiaceae; genus Haloferula. The sequence continues at coordinate 5,450 of JAQGPE010000299.1, forward strand.
CTCCGCTACGTCCTCCCGGCCCTGTATTGTTCCGCGCTGCCTTTGTCCGCCGAGCCGGACACTCTGGCCGCCCAACGCTTCGGGACCTGGGGTTTCGACCTCTCCGGACGGAACGAAACCGTGAAGCCGGGCGACGATTTCTATGAATATGCCAGCGGCAAGTTCGTGGAGCGCACGGTGATTCCGCCGGACCGGGTGCGCTTCGGCAACTTCGACGCGCTGAGCCTGCTCTCCGAAGCCCGCGTCCGCGGCATCCTGGAAGAGGCCGCGAAAACCCCGAGTCCTGCGACGGCGAAGATCGCCGCCTTCTACGCCGCCTACATGGATGCCGACCGCGCCAACAGCCTGGGCGCCAAGCCGATCGAAGCCGACCTGGAAGAGATCAAGGCCGCGGCAAGCCGTGACGCCCTGGTGGCGATCCTGGCCAAGACCGACGGCCTGCACCGCGATCTGTTCGGCGTCGGCATCGGCCCCGATCCGAAGGATCCGACCCGCTACAAGGTATCCGCCGGCTCCGGCGGTCTGGGCCTGCCGGACAAGGATTACTACCTCAAGCCGGCCTTCGCGGAGATCAAGACGAAGTACGAAGCCTATGTGGCGAAGATGTTGACCCTGATCGGCTGGCCGGAAGCGGAGACGCGGGCCAAGGAGATCGTCGCCTATGAAACCGCGCTGGCGCAGGTGAGCTGGGAGCGGGCGGAAACGCGCGACCGCGACAAGACCTACAACCCGATGACCCCGGCGGAACTGACGGCCTATGCGCCGGGTTACGATTTCGCGGCAGCGCTGAAGGTCAGCGGCCTGTCGAAGGCCGATAAGATCGTCGTCAGCGACAACACCGCCTTTCCAAAGAAGGCCAAGATTTTCTCTGAAACCTCGCTCGATACTCTGAAGGCTTCGGCGGCGTTCGGCGTGGCGGAAGCGGCGGCGCCTTATCTTTCCCAGCCGTTCATCGACGCCCAGTTCGAGTTCCGCGCCAAGACGCTGTCCGGCCAGCCGGAGCCTCTGGCCCGCTGGAAGCGTGCGATCGCCGCGACCAACGGCGCTCTTGGCGAGGAGGTCGGCAAGGTCTATGTGGCGCGCTATTTCCCGGCCGAGTCGAAGCGCCAGATGCTGGAACTCGTCGCCAACGTGGAGAAGGTCCTGGCGCTGCGCATCGACAAGCTCGACTGGATGGGCGACGCGACCAAGAAGGCCGCTCAGGAAAAGCTGGCGAAGTTGACCGTGAAGATCGGCTACCCGGACGAATTCAAGGACTACTCGGCCTACCAGGTCGCTGCGGACGATCTGCTCGGCAACGTTCGTCGCTCGAACCTCTTCGAATGGCAGCGCGATCTCGACCGCATCGATAAGCCGGTCGACCGCAAGGAGTGGGGCATGTCGCCGCAGACGGTGAATGCCTACTACAACCCGACGATGAACGAGATCGTCTTCCCGGCCGCGATTCTCCAGCCACCATTCTTCGATCCTCAGGCCGACTCCGCCATCAACTACGGCGGCATCGGCGGCGTGATCGGCCACGAAATCAGCCACGGCTTCGACGATCAGGGCCGCAAGTCCAACGGCGACGGCGTGCTGAAGGATTGGTGGACCGCTGAGGATGCGGCCAAGTTCGATGCGAAGGCTGACAAACTCGGCGAGCAGTACGGCGAGACCGAGATCCTGCCTGGCGAAAAGATCAACGGCAAGCTGACCATGGGTGAGAACATCGGTGACATGGGCGGCATCAACCTGGCCCTGGACGCCTACCGTGCCTCGCTGGGCGGCAAGCCGGCCCCGGTGCTCGATGGCGTCACCGGCGAGCAGCGCGTCTTCCTCGGCTGGGCCCAGGTCTGGCGTCAGAAGATCCGCCAGGAAGCGCTGATCAAGCAGCTCCACACCGACCCGCATTCACCTGCCGTGGCACGGGTGAACCTGTTGTTCCGCAATGTGGATGCCTGGTACGATGCCTTCGACGTGAAGCCCGGCGACAAACTTTATGTGAAACCGGAAGACCGGGTGAAGATCTGGTAAGCCGTTTTCAGGCGATGTTTTCGGCCCGGCTTTGGCGTCTTTTCCGACGCTGAGGCCGGGCCTTCTCTTTGGTGCTGATGCCGCTGCGATGATCCCTCCTCCCCCAGAGCTAGCGGTCATTCAATCCCTTGCCGGCGAGGATCTGCGGCCGGCATTTCCCGATCCTTGATGTACGGGTCTTGGATTGTTTGGGCGCGGCGAAATGGAGGATGTAGGCGCGTTGCCGCCCGGGCGTCAGAGCGTTGAAGGCCGCCTTGAAGTCAGGGTCGTCATCGAACAGCTCCTGAAGTTCTGCCGGAGTGGGCTCCGGAGTCGTTTTGAATTCGACTTCGAGGCCGGCTTTCTCCGCCGCGATGGCCTCCCGGATGTAGACCTTCACGAGCGGTTCGAGCTCGGAGATCTCCTCGACACTGCCGAATCGCAACTGCCGTGCGGCCTGGGTGTTCTCGCCGGGCTTTTGCAGCAGGCCGTCCCGGTCCTTCAGCAGGGCGCCTTTGCAGAACATCAGTGCGCAGTAGTCCTTGAAGCCCTGGATGATCAGGATGTTGCTGTCCTGAAAGGTGTAGCAGGGCTTGCCCCACTTCAGTTCCTCGGTCAGCGGGCCGGAGCCGAGAGCGATTTCCCTCAGCTTCACGGACTCTTCGCGCCATTTTGCGGTCCTGCTCAGATAGGCATCTACCTTGGGATTGGTTGAATTCATTGTGAAGAGGCTCAGGAAGAAAGGGAGAGTGGGTTTGCCGGAGGCGGTGGGAATGCCGCCACTTTCCGGCTGATACAGCACCGCCGGGCGGATGTCGATTTCCGGCATCGTGATGCCAGGCTCTCCTATCTCCGCTTTCCCGTGACCTCACGCAGCGCGGTCAGGTCCTTCCAGGCTTCGATCTCACCTTCGCTCCAGCCGGTGAAATCCTGCCGCCCGCCTTGGTCTGCGAGGCTCAAAGCATTGCATGCCGCGGCGATGGCCTTCTGCCTTTTTATCGCAGGGAACTTCTTCATCCACTCGAACGCCTGGACCGGGTCGATGGCCGCCAATCCGGCAGCATAGCTTTTCACGACATCATCCGAATCTTTTTCGGGAAGAGTTTCCATCCACTCCCGGCAGGCTTCCGGATCCTTCGGCATCCACTCGCTCACCAGGCTCGCTAACAATCCCTCACGGGCTGCCGACGGCATGTCCGCGGCAAGCCGGTCGGCCGCTTCACGCCGTTCTTCCGGCGGCAGGTCTGGCCAGGTTCGCATGCGATCGTTCAGAAGGAGCTTGCCGACCAGCGAGTGGTAGGGCGACCGGGCGAAATCCTTCGGGTCCAGCTTCCGCCAGCGCTCCAGCAGGGGCTGCGCGAATTGATCACCCTCACGGGGAACATCCGGCTTGGTTTCCTGGAGAAGATCGAACGCCAGCAGCGCTTCCTTCACCTGCTCCACCGTTTCCAGAAGGTTCGCATACTCTGCATCGCCGCTGCCCGACACATGCCACTTCAGGAGAACCTGGAAGGCCAGGTGTGGTGAATCTCTGAGCAGGCACTTGGTCGTCATCTCATACCATTCCCCAGACGACAGGAGCGGCTGTTCGCTCGCCTCTTTCTGCGCCTGGGTCGGGTGGCCTGTGCGGACGTCGGGATCGGCCGGGATCCGGTCCAGCACCCAGTTTCCGAACTGCTTCGGATCGTGATACGCCCAGGCCGCGCTGATCTGGCGGAATGCCTCATCCCAGACTTGGTCGTAACCGACCTGGTTTTCACCGAAGGGTATCCTCCCGTCGCGAAAGCGCCGCCATGCCCACTTCACCGCCGCCTCGCCATCGTTGTCCGCCCAGCGGATCAGGAGCACCTGTGCTGCCAGTGTGAGGTGGTGGCTTTGAACCGGTGAAGTGATTTCCAGTGCGGCCGGGACATCTGCCAGCGGAATTTCGCTCAGCCGCCGGCAGGCTTCCAGGCGGATTGCGCCTTCCGGGGCTTTTTCCACCCCGTCGATCAGGCTCTGCAGCTTCTCCTGCGGCCAGTGGGGAGGTTCATTCACCAGCGTCGCCGGAGGAGAGGCGGCAGCCGGTGAATGACTGGCCGGTTCCGGCCAGAACAGGGTCCAGCCTGCGGCAGTGAGCGCGCAGGATGCCGCGAAAGCCGCGGCCTTTTTCGTCGGAAGTCTCATGGCGAGTCCTGGAGCATGGTTCGGAATTCTTCGGCCAGGTCCTCAGGCAGGCCGGGGTTGGCGGGGACCTCTATCACCTGCTTCACCGGGGACTCCAGCAGCATTCGCCGGAAGGTTCCCCGGCTTAGCCGCAGGCGCTGTTCCGGATCGCTGAGCCGGGACGCCCACAGCAGCGGCGCCAGGCCGTGGAGCGGGGACTCGTGTCCGCCGAAGACGACGTACATGCCGTCCTGTTCGGCGATTTTCTCCTTCAGCAGATCGTCCAGTTCCAGTTCATCCCGGTGAGCGTCGATGAACTCGAGAGCCAGGCTCTGACCAGTGGCTCCGGATTCCACCAAAGACTCGCCGATCTGCTGCAGCGCCTCCCTGCGTAGCAGTCCCGCGGCCAGCCCGTTTTGCAGTGCCGGGTCGATCAACCGGTCGAGTGGCGACGTCCCGTCCGATGGCTTGATCGCGCTGCTTCCGGAAGCTTTCAGCTCCAGCGCAATCAATTCCAGATCGAAGTTTTCGAGCGGGGTCAGCGTCGATTTCAGCTTCTCCAGTTCGCCGGGGAAATAACGCGTGCGCGCTTTCCAGAAGGCGTGCGCTATTTTCCGAACGTGCGCGGCGTCTGGCAGTCCCCGCAGGGCACGATAGAATCTGATGGCCTTGTCGCTGGTGATCCCGTTGTTGGGCGAAGAAAAAGATCCTCCCGCCACCTCTGCGAGCACTTCGAGCCTGGAGGCCGGATCGGGAATCGCAGCGGCAAACCGGAAGGCTTCTTCCTGCCGGTCCCTTCCGATCAGCCAGTTCATCGTCGTCAGCGCCATGGAGTTCCGGAAGGTGGTCTCTGAACTCTGCCCCTTGAGGTTCTCGTTGGACCATTCCCGCAGCAGCCATTTTTGGGCCGCTGAGGGATCTTCCCCCATCCACCGGTAGTGTATATGGACGATCAGATTGCTGCTTCCATCGGGGTCTATCTGTCGGGAGAGATTGTTGTCGAAGGCGCAGGTCGCCGCCGCATCCGGATCGTACTTCACCCAGCGATCAAGCAAGGGCGTGTAGCTGGCTTTTTTCTCATCCAGGCTCAGCCGGTCCGCTGCCAGTGCGAAAAATTCGGGAGCCTTGTCCAGAGAGATCGACTCAAGCAACAGCGCCATCCGCATCTGGGTCAGCACATGCGCCGGGCCGGCCTTCAGTTTCTTGATTTCCACGATCAACTGCTCGGCGGAGAGATATCCCGGCACCGGCTTCAGGTAGACCGGATCCAGCGGTTCGCGTTTTACGGTGGCTGTCGTAATTGGTGGATGGATAGTGGTGGCGATGGCGGCCTCCCGGCTCCGGGAGGCCGCCATCGTTCCGGCCGCCGCTGATGTCATGAGCAGTCCGGCAAGAAAGGATTTGAGCAGCGGAGCCAATGCGGCGAGGCCGCTGGCGGGGGCAGCCCTCAGAGCGTTCGCAGCCACCCGGGAGATGACGGCTTCCGGCACGGCGGTCGTTGCTGCCATCCCGGACATCGTGCTGCCCAGCGAGGCCGCACCGCCGGTGGTGAGCACGCCGTTTTTCCGCAGGATCGCCGCCAGCTTTTCCAGCGCGCGGCCGACCCGCTTGCGGGCAGCCTCCTCGGTGATGCCCTGCGAGGCGCCGACCCGCTTGTAGTCGTGGCTTTCGAAATACCGCAGCACCAGCGCGTCCCGGTCCGCTCCCGGCAGCGCCAGCAGCGCCCGGTCCATTTCTTCGCGGATCTCCGGGGACGAAAAGCTTTCACCCGGTCCGGTGGATTGCGAGGAAGTCATGGCCTCCATCGCCACCAGTTCCCGTTTCCGGCGCCGGCTTTCCGCCCGCACATGATTCGCCGCCCGGCGGCAGGTCTGGCGATACAGCCACCCGGCCAGCACGACGTTTCCCAGGATAGGGGCTTTGCGGACCAGTTGGGTGAAGACTTCCTGCATCACATCCTGCGCCGCCGCCCGGTCGCCGCCTAGTTTCCGCAGCGCGGTGCCATAGACGATGCCCGAGTGCTGCCGGACCAGCTCGCGGAAGGCCGCCTCCGACCGTTCCTCCGAGTATCGCCGCAGCAGTTCGCCCGATTCATCCCGCATCATGCCAGAAAGACACCGCAGCGCCGGGAAAGCGGACAGAATTTTTCAGGCAATTTTCGCCACGGAGCGATCGACCAAGATGCTCAATTCGGAGCTTGTCGCTCATTTCCTTTTCCACTCGCGGACCTTCAATCCTTTCACTCTCTTGAATTCCGAGACGTTGCCGGTTACCAGGGTCGCATCCATGCACCTGGCCTGGGCGGCGATCAGAAGATCGAGTGGTCCGATGGAGATGCCCTTGGCTTCCAGCGCTGCGCGGATGTCGGCATAGTGAAGAGCCGCTTCCATGGTGAATTCTGCGAGTTGGAACAAACCCAGGAAAGCTTCCAGGCGAGCTGCCTGATGAGGGTGGGTTTTCAGGTTTTTCTTCACTCCGGTCCAGAGCTCCGCCGCGACAATCACGGGGATTCCGGTGTCAGCGGGATCAGGCAATTGATCCAGACCGGACTGATTGCGAAGGATTGGAATGCAGGCGCTGGTATCCAAGAGGAAGGAGGCCAACGTCGTCGGCGGGTTCAGAATTCGGGGATCGGCCGCTCATGCTGCTGAGGGCGGGGAGGAGGCTCGGGGAAATCCTCCGGGCCCGGAAAACGCTCGGCCAAATAGCTGGCGATCTCCGTGAAGGTGCCGAATTTCGGGATAGGCACCGGCTTGAGAATCACTTCCTCGCCATGGCGCTCGATCAGGACCTCGGAACCCTCGAAGCGGAATGCCTTGGGGAGCCGGACAGCCTGGCTGCCGCCATGCTGGAAGATCTTCGCGGTCGTCATAGCTACGTTATATAGCTATTTCCGACAGCAATCAAGGCTCTGCATGAAATGCCGGAGCGTCGCAAATCGCCTTGCTGAAATCCCTGAATCCCCGACAACCACGCGCGTGATCCGAAAGGCCTTCCTCCCGGGCGCGGGGCTCGGCACGCGGCTGCGACCGCTGACCGACCTGCTGCCAAAGCCACTGGTGCCGCTGTTCCATCGTCCGCTGATCGAGTGGTCGATGCGGGCCTGCGCGGCCGCGGGCATCACCGACTTCGCGATCAACACCCACCATCTGCCGGACTGTTGGGAGACCGGCTACGGCCGGCTGGATGTGGACAACTGGTTCACGGGCGACCTGACCGGCGGCAATGGCCTGCCGGTCCGCGAGGGCCGCTGGGAGGGCCGGCCGGTGCATCTTTTTCACGAGCCGGAGGTGCTCGAAACCGGCGGTGGCATCAAGAATGCCGAGACCTGGTCGGCGGGAGAAAGCGTACTGGTTCACAATGGCGACATCTACTCGACCCTGCCGCTGGAGCGTCTGTTGGCGGCGCATGAGGCCTCCGGAAACCCGGTCACGCTGGCGCTGCGCAGCACCGGGCCGCTGCACATCGCTTTCGATGGCGAAAAGGCGGTCGATATCCGCAACCGGCTCGGCCGCGGCGAGGGCACGCATGCTTTCAGCGGCATCTATTGCTACACCCCGGCGCTGCTGGACCTGATCCCGGCCGGGGAGAAAATTTCCGTGATCCCGGCTTTCCTGGAGCTGGCGGAGCGCGGCCAGCTTGGCGCGGTGCTGCTGGACGAAGGGGTCTGGTATGATCTGGGCGATGCCGAGAGCTACCTGCGAGCCCACCGCGAGCTGGATCTGGACCTGGCGATCCATACGCTGGCGAAGGTCGACCCGAGTGCGACGGTCCGCGACAGCGTGGTCAGCGCCCATGCCCGGGTCGGCCCCGGATCGGTGGTGGAGGGCTCCGTCCTCTGGCCCGGGGCGGTGGTGAAAGGCGGCGAAGCGGTGGCGTCACGCATTTTATTGCCCGGATAGCCCGGACCAGGATAAGTTTCCGCTTTCCCGCGGCAGGCTGTTTCAGCTTGTCGCACGGCCTTTTTTTCCAAGAACTTCCGCCCGCGATGCCCACCGACGCGATCCTTCACGCAAGCCGCCAGTTTCTGGGCGTGGACCCGACGGTCCTGATCACCCTGGTGCCGATCACCAAGGGAGGGTCCGGCCGCACGGTGGTCCGGGTGAAAAGCCCGGTCCGCGAGCCCTTTATCGGCATCTACTGGACCGACGAACGGCCGGACAGCGATAACTTCCTGCCGGTGGCGAAGTTCCTGAAGGCGACCAAGCTGAATGTCCCCGAGATTTATCATGAGATCCCGCACCGCCGGGTGGCGCTGGTGCAGGACCTGGGGGATGACGATCTCTATTCCCTGAAGGATGCGCCGTTTTCCGAGCGGGAACCGTATTATCGCTCGGCGCTGGAGCAACTGGACAAGCTGTTCTACTCGAAAGGGCCGAAGGATTTCGAACTGATGCCGCCTTTCGACGAGGGGATGTATGGCTGGGAGCAGGAGTATTTCCTGGATCATTTCGTGGAAGGCATCCTTGGCATGGACGCCACGCCGCTGCGGGAGTCGCCTGAGATGGCGGATCTGGCCCGGCGGCTGGGCAGCGGGGCGAAGCACCTGGTGCACCGCGATTTCCAGTCGCAGAACCTGCTGCTGAACGGCGGCAAGTCGTGGCTGATCGATTTCCAGGGCATGCGCCGAGGCCGGCAGGAATACGATATCGCCTCGCTGGTCTACGATCCCTACATGAATCATTCCGCGGAGGAGCGGGAAAAGATCCTGGGCATCTGGGAGGACATCGCCGAGGAGCGGCCGCAGGAGACCATTTTCCGCGAATGCGCGACCCAGCGGCTGATGCAGGCGCTCGGGGCGTACGGGAACATTCTGAAAAAACGCCAGGACGAGTGGTATCGCCAGCACATGCCGGTGGCGGCGAAGCTGCTGGGCGAGGTGACCGCCGGGACCGCACTGGAGTCTGTGTTGGCCCCGGTGCTGGAGAAAGCGGCGGCCTTGTGATGGGGCATCGACACTCCTGAGCTTTCCCGCTCCCCTAGTGCCGTGATCCTGTCGACCCATCCCCGTCTCGCCGGCGCCCTCGCGGGCCTGGGCGCGTGGGTGGCTGTCCTTGCGCTGGTCGCCGTGGCGCCGCCGCTGGACGAGGTGGACCGGGATCTCTCCGCCAGAGTGCTGGGGGTTTCCGGGCCCTATGACATTCATGGCGAGGGGACCTACGCGAAGCCGCGTTACCGGCTGAATCTGGTCCGGCCGGTCGCCGCGCCTGAGCCGGCGGGAGTGCTGGTGGCCGATGACGACCCGGAGGGCATTTTCCAAGCGAATCCGCCGTCGCCCTCGGATGAAGCGGTGATTTTTTCCAAGCTGCGGAAACGGAACATTCACCATGTGGCGGTGGTCACTCCGCTGGGCTGGGATGAGCCGGATCCGGCCTCGCTGCTGGCGATGCGGATGCAGATGGACCTCATGGACAGCGTCGTGCTGGGCCTGCCGCTGAGCTATGGCGCGGTCTCCGAGCCGGTGGCCCCGGCGTTCATGCGGCTGTCCGTTCCGCTCAGCCAGGTGCAGGGCGACATGACGGCTTTGCCAGTGGTGAACCGCATCAGCATCCCTGCCGCGGAAACGGGTGGCGAAAAGACCGCGGCGGGCTTTACGGATCTTCTCAATGAGAAGCCGGAACCCGGCCTTGCCCCGCTGCTGGCGAAATGGGGGGACCGGATCGTTTTCTCGCTGCCGCTGGCGGCGGAAATCGCACGCAAGGGCGTGGATCTGAGGAAGATCCGGATCGAACTCGGGAAATCGATCCTGCTCGGCCAAGGCGATCTGTGGATTGAGATCGATGCGCGCGGCCGGATCGCGACGCCGAAACTGAAGACCCCGCCTGCGAAGACGGCCGCCCCGGTTTCCGCACTGATCGGCGGGGCGACGCCGGAAAGCTTCACGCAGAATGCCGCGCCGCTGTGGATGCAGGACAGCCGTCTGACCGTGCCGCAGGAGGAACTGCAGCGGCAGCAGCATCAAGCCGCCGTCGACCTGGCCATTCGCAGCTCGGCCGTATCAGGTGAGCCTTTGGTTTTTCCGCGGCCGGACAGCCTGGTGGAGCTGGCCGGGATCGGCGTGTTTGCTCTGCTTTGCGGAGCCGTTTTTGGCCGGATGTGGAAGTGGCTGGCCTTGCCCCTGGCGGCTGGCGGGGTGGCGGGAACCTTTTTCGGCCTGGCTTGGCTGGTGAAAACCTACGGTCTGCTGCCCGTGCCGCTGGCCACTCTGGCGGTGCCCGCCGCGGCGGGGATCATGCGGATGTTCCTGAAGACCGGGGCGCATCTGCCTGCGAGCAGGGTCACCGTCTCCGCAGCCGAAGCTCCCACGGAGCCCGCTGAAATCGCTCATGGCCCGGTGGAAGAGACACGGCCCGCTTCCGAGGAGTCTGTTGTCGAAATTCCGCCCGAACCGGTGATTTCCGGAATTTCACCAGCCCCAGCCCCAGCCCCAGCCCCAGCCCCAGCCCCAGCCCCAGCCCCAGAGCCAGAGCCAGAGCCAGAGCCAGAGCCAGA
>JAQGPE010000321.1 GCA_028293225.1 Akkermansiaceae bacterium
GGTGTTGTTGTTGCCGTTGTCCTTGGTCCACATCAGCAGGAAGGTCGAGGGGTCGAGGTAGTCGCCACTCCAGCCGCCCAGGGACAGATCGTAGTCGAGGTTCTGCTGGGCCGTCACATAAGAGGCGAAGTCCATCTGGCGGATCTCGATTTTGATTCCCAGGTTCTCGTACCACATCGCCTGCAGCGCTTCGATCACGGCGCGGGTGCCGGTGGTGGCGGCCAGCAGGGAGTAGTTCGGAAAGCCGGCCCCGCCCGGGTAGCCGGCGTCGGCCAGATACTTCTGGGCCTTTTCCTTGTCGAAACCGATCACCGGATCCGGCTGGTACTGGCCCAGCGGCGGCGTCAGAGAGGGAGCCGGCCGGCTGCCTTGCAGCAGCTTCTTGCAGATGGTCTCGCGATCGATCGCCCAGGCCATCGCCAGCCGCACCCGCGGATCGTCGAAGCCCTTGCGGTTGGTATTATACCGGATCAGGTCAGCGGAGAAGTAAGGCTCCTGCCGGACGAACTGCGGATACATCGCCTTGGTCTTGTCGACCAGCGGCGGTGGCAGCTGATAGGTCACGTGGAGCTGGCCGGAGAGAAAGGCGCGCGGCTCCGAGTAGAAGTTCTCGATCGGGATGAAGCGGATGCCGTTGAGTTTCACCTCGCCCGCAGCCCAGTAGTTCGGGTTCCGCTCCACCTCGACATGATCATTGATCCGCCAATCCTTCAGGCGGAAGGGGCCGTTGCCAACCAGGTTCCCGGGTTCGGACCACGGAGTGAAACGATCTCCCATCTTGCCGAACTTCAAAATCACGTGCCGCGGCATCGGGAACCAAGTGTAATGGCGGGTCAGGCCGAGCAGGAAGGGCACCGGCTCGCGCAGCTCCAGTTTCAGCGTGTAGTCGTCCACCGCCTTCACCCCCACTTCGTTGAAATCCTTGATTTCCCCTTTGTTGTAGGCCTCGGCGTTCTTCAGGAAGAACAGCATCTCCGCATACGGGCCCGCCAGCTCCGGACTCAGGATCCGGTTATACGAAAACACGAAATCCCCGGCCGTCAGCGGCGCGCCATCGGACCACTTGCCGCCCTCGCGCAGGTGAAAGGTCCACTCGGTATAGTCCTCATTGTGCTCCCAGGAGGTCGCCGCGCCCGGTGGATAGCCCAGATCCTCCTTCGGATCATCCGCCACCAGGCCCTCGAACATCGACCGGATGATGTTGCTCTCGATCACCCCGGTGACCAGGTGCGGGTCCAGCGACTTCGGGTCGGTCGAGTTCCCGACCAGCAGAATCTTCTCCCGGTTCGCTTTCGCGACGTCCGTTTCCTTCTGACAGCCAACGAGGCCTAGCAGAACGGGGATGAGGGCAAGAGCGCAGCGCGTCATGAGTCGCCGGATGACTAGCGGTTCTCGCGCCTGAATTGCAGGGAAATTTCTCACCCTCCTGTCGATTTTGTCGCGAAAAGGCAATTTCGGCGTCGATATACCGGAAACCTGCACTGCGCCTTCGAGGGAACTTGCAAGGGTGCCGCGTATCGCTAGAACCGCCAAAGTCGTTCCGAAAAGCCCCAGATTTGAAAGCCTACTTCATCCGCCGGCTGCTGCTGATCCCGTTCACCCTGATCGGCATCACCGCGCTTGTCTTCACCATTGTGGTGCTCGCCCCGGGCGGCCCCATGGAGCGCAGCATGAGCCGCCTGTTAGGCGGGGAGGGGAGTGGCAAGCGCTCCCGGGCCGAGGCCGGCGCCACCCTGACCGCCGCCGTGGTGCTCGAGCAGGAGGAAAAGTTCGGCCGCGATAAAGCCGGGCCCACCGCCTATGCCGAGTGGCTCGGCCTGCTGCCCGCCGACCTGCCGGAGGCCAAGATCGGCGCCGAGTTCCGCCCCGGCGAGAAAACCGTCGAAATCGCCCTGCCCGGCACCGAGACCTCCGTGGTGGTGGAGCGCAAGGACGACGGCTCGGCCGCCTGGATCCACCCGCAGGACGGCGTGGACCTGAATCTCTGGAAGGTCCGCCTGCGCACCCCGGACGAGCAGGCCGCGCGCTGGGCGAAGTGGGTCAAAGGCGTCGACCTGAAGAAAAAGCCGGACTACCGCGCCGTGGTCTATCAGTCCGCCTACAATGGCCTCTTTCAAGGCAGTCTCGGCAATTCCGAGAAATACCAGGACCCGGTCTGGAGCATGATCGCTTCGAAAATGCCGGTCTCGCTCTACTTCGGCATCGTGACCCTTTTGATCACTTACGGCGTCTGCGTGCCGCTCGGGATTGTCAAGGCGGTCCGCCACCGCACCTGGCTGGATAACACCAGCTCGGTCGCCATCCTCGTCGGCTACTCGGTGCCCGGCTACGCGCTGGCTTCCATCCTCCTGCTGTTCTTCGGCGCTAAATGGGGCCTGCTGCCGATCCGCGGCTTCACCGGCGACAACTTCGACTCTCTCTCCCTGGCGGGCAAGATCAAGGACCTCGCCGCCCACACCGTCATGCCGCTGGCCTGCTACCTCATCGGCGCCTTCGCCATGACCACCATGCTGGTGAAGAACAACCTGATGGACAATCTCGCCGCCGACTACGTCCGCACCGCCATGGCCAAGGGCGTCTCCTATCCGTCCGCCGTGCTCCGCCACGCCTTCCGGAACTCGCTCATCCCGCTCGCCTCCACCTTCGGCGACATCATCCTGGTCCTCGTCACCGGAAACATCCTGGTGGAAAAGATCTTCGACATCGACGGCTTCGGGCTCCTGCAATTCTCGTCGATCGTCGAGTACGACCGCCCCGTGATCATGGGCGTCGTGGTCGTTTCCTCACTGCTCATGCTGCTGGGAAATGTGATCTCGGACTTCTGCGTCGCCCTCGTGGATCCAAAGGTGAGCTACAAGTGACATGACCTTCCCCCGCAAAGCCGGATTTCTCCTCCTTTTGGTCGCCCTGCTCGCCGCCGTGTCGCACGCGCTGCAGATCAAGCTGCCCTCGCTGAGTTGGTTCTTCTCCCTCGGCTGGGACACTACCGGCGCGGTGGTCTGCCAGAAGGGCGACGGCTTGATGAGCCTGAGCCATTTCGGCTGGCGCAGCGATGTGGGCACGCTGGAGGAAAACCAGCGGATCTTCCTCAGCCCACAGGATCTCGTCGGCTACGCGATCTGCACCATCATGGCGGTCATCGGCATCGTCCTCATCGCCGGCGGCGGCGGCTTTGAGTGGAATCCGGTCACCCTGCGCCGCTTCGCGCGCTTCCGCTCGATCGGCCGCGGCTGGCTTTCATTCAAGATCCTGATCGTGCTGCTGGCGCTTTCGCTCCTCGACCAGGCGGTCGTCGGCAAACGCGCGCTGGCCGTGAAATACAATGGCCACTGGTCCTTCCCGGCCTTCCAGGAAGCCCAGATCCAGGAGCAGGCGTTCGGCGGCACGGAGAGCCAGGAAACCGACTACCGCGCCCTCCAGATCCGCTTCCGCCAGGAAAACCAGGGCAACCGCGTGATCCTGCCGCCGATCCCGTGGGACCCCGTCCTGGACTCGCAGGATGTCGAGATCCGCGAGCTGGTCAAAAAGGAGGACGGCAAGCTCTACCGCCCGGACGACCACGAGCCCTATCAGGGTCAGGCGGTCCAGTTTCACAAGGACCAGCAGCCGGCGGTCCAATTGAGGGTCTCGACCTTCCGCAAGGGCCTCCAGGAAGGCAATACCCAGATCTACGATGCCGCCGGTGAGTTCGTCGGCCGCCAGATCTGGAAGGAAGGCAAACTGGTCGAGTCGCCGATCGAAGGCCCGGCCGCCAATGAGGAAGGTTCCGGGTGGATCGAGCGGGTCTATCCGCCCGCCTCTCCCACCTGGCGCCCGCCCACCGCCCCTACCTGGTCCCACCCCCATTACTTCGGCACCGATTCAAAAGGCTGGGACGTCTTGGCGATCCTCTACGGCGGCATGCAGGTGCTCTTCCAGGGCGCCGTGCTCTATGTCTCCATCACCTACTTCGCCGGCATCCTCATCGGCAGCCTCATGGGCTACGTCGGCGGCTGGTTCGACCTCGCCATGCAGCGCGTCATGGAAATCCTGTGGAACATTCCCTTCCTGCTCGTGATCATGGTGATCGTGGCCAAGATCGGCCAGGATCAGATCAACCTGACCAAGATGATATTGGTCTACTGCTGCTTCTCCTGGCTCGGGGTCGCCATCTACCTGCGCACCGCCACCTACCGGGAAAAGGCCCGCGACTACGTGGCCGCCGCCCGCGTCCAGGGCGCGACCACCACCCGCCTGATCTTCCGCCACATCCTGCCGAACGCGATTTCCACGATCGTGACCCTGCTGCCCTTCAGCATCGCCGGCCTCGCCACCTCCCTGACCGCCCTCGATTTCCTCGGCTTCGGGCTCCCCGACCGCTACCCCAGCTGGGGCCGCCTGCTCGACGACGGCACCCAGAATCTGACCACCGCCCCGTGGATCGTCATCTCGGTCTTCGCCATGCTTCTGCTGGTCCTGCTGCTCATCACCTTCGTCGGTGAAGCCATCCGGGAAGCCTTCGATCCCAAGAAATTCACTACCTACCGATGAAGCTCCCCAACCTTCTGGTCGCGGCAGCCACGGCAGTCCTGGCGCTCGCTTCCTGCCATAAAAACAGCAAGTCGCAGGCCGCCTACGACAACACCGCCGAACGGACCAAGTTCTACGCCGACTACAACAAGAAGGTCGCGCGCGGACTGGCCGACAAGAAGACCGAACTCGACAAAGCTCTGGCCGGCGACCTCCCGGAAGGCGACCGGAAGTTGAAGCAGACCGAGCTCGACGACCTGACCCGCCGGCTCCAGCGCCCGGACTACTTCGAGACCAAAACCGAGGCCGATCTCCCCAAGGATCTGGTCTGGGACCGCGGCCTGGATGAGCCGGAGATCGGCTCCCCCGATGCGAAGAAAGGCGGCACCTTCCACACCTTCATCCAAGGCAATGCCTTCCCGCCCAACATCCGCTGCTGCGGTCGCGATGCGAACAATTCCTTCCGCAGCAATCACTGGGACGACATCGAAATCCCGCTGACCAACGTCCACCCGAATACCGGCAAGATCATTCCCGGCATCGCCGACCGCTGGAGCGTCGCTCCCGACGGCCAGTCGGTCTATTACCACATCGACCCCGCCGCCCGCTGGTCGGACGGCCGCAAGGTGACCTCCGGCGACTTCACGATGACGCTGTACGTCTACCTGTCGCCCTACCTCAGCGAGTCCTTCTACCGCATCTACTACAGCGATCAGTACTGGGGCATCGCCACCTACGGCCCGGACTACGTCTGCGTCCGCCTCGCCTATCCGAAGCCGATGGCGGCGGCCTCCGCGGCGCTCGTGCCTTTCCAGGAGGACTTCTACAAGGAGTTTGGCTCCGACTTCGAAACCCGCTACAACTGGCGTCCGCGGCCCACCACCTGCGCCTACGTCATCGACGAAAAGGACATCCTCAAGGGCCGCTCGATCTCGCTGACCCGCGTCAAGGACTGGTGGGCGAAGGACCGCAAGTACTACCGGAACCGTTTCAATGCCGATCGCATCGAGTACGCCCTCGTCCGCGACGAGGAAACGATCTTTCAACTCTTCCTCCGCGGCGACATCGACACCTACCTGCTCGGCGACGCCACCAAGTGGTACGAGAAAACCGAGGTGCCCGCGGTCTTCAACGGCTACATCGAAAAGGCCACCTTCTACAACGACTTCCCGGCGATCTCCCGCGGCCTCTACCTGAACATGGCCAACCCGCTGCTGGCCAATCAGGACATCCGCATCGGCCTCCAGCACGCCACCAACTGGGACGCGGTCATCAAGCTGGAACTCCGCGGCGACGCCGAGCGCATGGACCTCATTGCCCAGGGCTTCGGCGAATACTCGAACCCCAATGTCCACACCCGGCCCTTCTCCGTGGACCTGGCCCGCGAGTCCTTTGCCAAGGCCGGCTTCACCACGGTGGGCCCGGACGGCATCCTGATGGATTCCCAGGGCCGCCGCCTTTCTTTCACCATCAACTTCACCCGCAATCCGGTGATCGACCCGATGATGCTGCGCCTGAAGGAAGAGGCCAAGCGCTCGGGCCTCGAATACAAACTGGAAGCCCAGGACAGCACCGCCTCCTTCCAGAAGGTCATGCGCAAGGAGCACGAGATCGCCTTCAGCGGCTGGCAGCCGCAGCCGCCCTTCCCGGACTACTTCCAGCAGTTCCACTCCAGCGAGGCCTACGAGCCCGGCTCCACCAAGCCGAAGCCGATGTCGAACAACATCTGCTCCTTCGCCGACACCTCCGTCGACCCGATTCTCGAAGCCAACCGCAACGCCCGCAGCGAGCAGGATGTGAAGGACACCAGTTACAAGCTGGAGGAAATCCTCAACGAGCGCGCCGTCTGGGTCCCCGCCTACTACCGCCCCTTCTACCGCACCGGCTACTGGCGCTGGATCCGCTGGCCTTCCGACTTCAATGTCCGCCTCGTGAACGAACCGGAGATGAGCTACGTCTACTGGATCGACGAGGACGTCAAGAAAGAGACCCTGGACGCCAGACGCGACCACAAGACCTTCCCGGAAGTGAACCGGATCTACGATCAGTATCGTAAGCAAAGCGCAGCGAAATAAGCCACGATGTCCGAACCCCTTCTTCAGGTCCGCGAGCTGATCACCGCCTTCGACACCGAAGCCGGCCTGGTCCGCGCCGTGGACCAGGTATCCTTCGAGGTGGCCAAGGGCCAGACCCTCGGCATCGTCGGCGAATCCGGCTGCGGCAAGAGCGTGACCGCCATGTCGCTCATCGGCCTGCTCCCCCAGCCGATGGGGAAAATCCTCCAGGGCGAAGTCCTCTTCAAGGGCCGCGACCTGACCCGGCTGAAGAACTCCGAAATGCGCAAGATCCGCGGCAACGAGATCGGCGTGATCTTCCAGGAGCCGATGACCGCGCTCAACCCGGTCCACCGCATCGGCAAGCAGATCGCCGAGTGCTTCCTGCTGCATAAAAAGGTCAGCAAAAAGAAAGCCTGGGAGTCCGCCATCGAGATGCTGCGGCTGGTGAAAATCCCCGCCCCGGAGCTGCGCGCCATGGACTACCCCCACCAGCTTTCCGGCGGCATGCGCCAGCGCGTGGTCATCGCCATGGCCCTCGCCTGCCGCCCGGACCTGGTCATCGCCGACGAGCCGACCACCGCCCTCGACGTCACCGTCCAGGCTCAGATTCTCGATCTCATCAAGCGCCTGCAGGGCGAGATGGGCATGGCCGTCATGCTCATCACCCACGACCTCGGCGTCATCGCCGAGACCTGCGATGAAGTGGTGGTCATGTATGCCGGCCGCGTGGTGGAGCGCGCCCCCGCCGCCGAGCTGTTCGCCCGCCCGCTGCACGCCTACACCCGCGGCCTGCTGGCCTCGATCCCGCGCATGGACACCCCGCGCAAGTCGATCCTCCCGGTGATCCCCGGCATGGTCGCCGCCCTGCGCGACTTCGTCCCCGGCTGCCGCTTCTGCCAGCGCATGGGCCGCGACGGCGCCACCCTGCGCGAACGCCCGCCCTTCATCCAGGTCGCCCCCGGCCACTGGGTCGAAGCCTGCCCCATCTGCTACGCCGCCACTGAGCTATGATGACGCCGATCCTTTCCGTGAGAGATTTGAAGGTGCACTTCCCGGTGCTCGGGGGCGTGTTCAGCTCGAAGATCGGCTCGGTCCGCGCCGTCGATGGCGTCTCGCTCGACATCGCGCCGGGCGAAACCCTCGGCTTGGTCGGCGAGTCCGGCTGCGGGAAATCCACCCTCGGCCGCGCCATCGTCCGCCTGACCGACGCCACCGCCGGCAGCGTCTCCTTCGACGGCCGTAACATCACCCACACCGGCCCGCGCGGCATGCGTCCGCTGCGCAAGGACCTCCAGATGATCTTCCAGGATCCGGTCGAGTCGCTCAATGCCCGCCACAGCATCCGCGAAATCCTCGAGGAACCGCTGATCATCCACGGCGTCGGCAATGCCGCCTCGCGCGCCGCCCGCGTGAAGGAGCTGCTCGACCGCGTCGGCCTGCCCGCCTCCGCCCAGGACCGCTACCCCTTCGAGTTCTCCGGCGGCCAGCGCCAGCGCGTCGGCATCGCCCGCGCCATCGCCCTCAAGCCGAAGCTCATCGTCTGCGACGAGCCGGTCTCCGCCCTCGACGTCTCGGTCCAGTCCCAGGTCCTCAACCTGCTGCTGGAACTCCAGCGCGAAATGGGCCTGTCCTACCTGTTCATCGCCCACGACCTCGCGGTGGTGAAGCACATCTCCGACCGCGTCGCCGTGATGTATCTCGGCAAGATCGTCGAAATGGCCGATGCCGAGGAAGTCTATCACCGCCCCAAGCACGCCTACACCAAGGCGCTCCTCTCCGCCATCCCGGAGCCGGAGGTCAACCGCGACAAAAAGCGCATCCTGCTGGAGGGCGATGTCCCGTCGCCGATCGACCCGCCCAAGGGCAGCGCCTTCGGCCACCGTATCCGCCACCATCGCTACGAGGAAACCATCGGCGCCGATCTCTCGCTCCAGGAACTCGCCCCCGGCCACTGGGTCGCCGCCGACCCCTGCTGCCTGACCCCGGAAGATTGGGCCCTGGTCAGCAAGGAAGTTCCGCAGCTGGTCTGAGGTAGTGCTGATATGCTTATTGGGAAATCGCAGTGGAATTCTAACTGATGAATGGATAGGACGTCTCCTATCCTCCCGTTTATGGTTTCGATTCCTCCTGTCGCAAAGTCCATCAACTACGTCTTCGTCGATTTCGAAAACGTCCACGAACTCGACCTCTCAATCATCGGAGAAAAAGAGGTGGTCTTCACGCTGATGGTGGGAGCCTGCCAGAAGAAACTGGATGTGGAACTCGTCGAAAAATTGCTGGAGTGCTCGGCCTCGGTTAAGCTGATCCGACTCACTTCACAGGGGAAGAATGCGCTGGATTTCGCTCTGTCTTACTATGCTGGCCGTGCCTCTGCGACTGACCCTGCAGGGTATATTCACATCGTGTTGGGGGATGCGGGCTTCGATCCCCTCATCGAGCATCTTCGCAGTAAAGGGATCAAAGCTCGCCGCCATGACAGCTTTGCCGATCTGACTTTCTGCGGCCCCCCGAAAGGTCGGGACCCCGTGGTGGACGATCCTTTTGAGCGGGCGCTTGCTCACTTCCGGAAGAACATCACGAACCGGCCGAAGAAGAAAAAGACCCTTCTCTCCCACCTTACAACACAGTTTGCCAACCGCCTGGGAGAATCGGGCATCTCCACCCTGATCGACCGGCTGACCGGAAAGGGCTATCTCGTGATCGATCAAAAGGAGGTCGTCACCTATC
>JAQGPE010000332.1 GCA_028293225.1 Akkermansiaceae bacterium
CGCCGCGGACAAACGAACGTTTTTGATCAACGCGTCGGCGTCCTGGGCGTGAGCGGCGGGGATGGCGGCGGCGACCAGGGCAAAGGCGGGGAAGAGGGCTCTCATGGCGTGGCGGGAAGGATGGCACATGCGGTTCCGACGCACAAGGACGCGGCCGGATTCAAAAAAGAGCGGCGGCGCAGCAGGGATTTTTGAAATTCTTTTCATTGGGACTTGATGGCGGAGGCTCGACCACGGTGGAATTCGGCGGGCGCGTCTCCTCGCCTTTCACCCGATTCTCCATGAGCCTTCGCAAGCAACTGACGGATATCCTCCCTCCACTCCTGCCGAGTAATCCGTCCGATGCCATCAAAGGAACCGAGCTGATCCGCTTGGTACGCCTGCAACTGACGGGCAACTACTCCGACGCCTCGCTGCGCTACCATTTCTCGATCATGTCCTGCGATCCGGCCGCACCGATCGCCAAGGTGGAGAAGGGCCAGGGCTACTATCGCCGCACCGCGCCCGTCCCGGCCCTGTCCGGCGCGCAGGAGCTGGTCTCCCTGAGCCAGGGACGCCTGGATGACATGAACTCCGACCGCGGAGCCGTCGATCTGGCGCTGGAGCGGGTGAGGAAATTCCGCGCGGTCGTGACCCGTTTCCACGAGGTCAACGGCCGCTTTCCCTTCATCTTCCGCGAGGCCTTCACCCAGCACGCTCCGCTCGGCAATCTCTGGAAGTACCCGGAGATCGTCCTGGTCGACTGGGAAACCGGCGACGCTCCCGACGAGGAAATGGCGCTCGACTCGGCGATGCTCTCGCTGAAGCAGCGCCTGGGCCTGCCGCCCTTCCGGCTGCAAGCCGCCCGCCTGCGCATCCAGCCTTCGCTGCACAATTTCCGCGAGGATTTCTTCCAGACTCTCTCCAGCTCCATGTGGGCGCAGGGCGGCGAGCTGATCTATGCCGCACCCATTCAGGATGAAGCGCTTGCCGACGGCCTCCGCCAGTTTAACGCGATTTTCGGCATCGGCGTGGTGTCATTCGGCCTCACGCTCGAAGCTCTTGATGACCTCCCCCGCCCTGCCAATATCCTCAATGCCCATCCCCGGGAAACGGAGGCTCTGATGGAGCGCCTGGACATCCACCGCATCGCCGCGCCGCGCATCCGCCAGCACGTCGACTGGGACGCTCTCGACTCCCTGCGCCGCGAGAGCGGAGAGGTGTCCAAGCTGATCCAATGGCTGTCCACCTGCGTGGAAAACGGCCGGGCCGAGGCTTTCCGCGATGAGGCCTGACGGCATCACTCAGAGCAACGTCTGATAGAGAGCGATGACCTTGGCTGTCATCGCTTCCAGGGTCACCTCACTGGCGACGAGCTGGAACGAGGGCTCCAGCCGGGCCCGCAGCCCTGGCAGGTCCGTCAGGGCGTGCCGCAGCCCCCGGACCAGCTCCGGCACCGAGTCCGGGATCATCAACGCCTCATCCGGCAGGAACTCCGGGGCGAAGCCGACGCGGGTGGAAATACACGGCACGCGCATGTGCAGCGCTTCCGCCAGGGTGTAGGGGCCGCCCTCGTTGCGGGAGGCCACGATGAACAGGCCGGAGCAGCCCATCAGGCCCACCGCGTCATCGCGATGTCCCGCCATCCAGACGCGGTCGCGCAGAGCGTGCTTGTCGAGCAGGCTTTCCAGCAGGGGCCGCTGCAGGCCTTCGCCGACCAACCAGAGCTTGAATCCGGGGACCTGGGCCATCGCTTCCAGCAGCAGATCCATGCCTTTGGCCGGGACCAGCCGTCCGACGGTGCAGAAAACCGGCTCGGCCTGATCGAGAAAGGGCGGCCGCGTGGCCAGTGCGGCCTCGCGGGTTCCGGCTGGCGGCGGGGCGATCGAGTTCCAGATCACTGTGGCGGGGATGCCACCGAGCGAGTCTCTCACCTGGGCGGAAGCGGTGATGACCGCATCGAAATCGCGCACGCCGCGGGAGTGGCTTTTGACGTTCTGGATCGTCGCCACCCGCCGGATGCCGGGCAGCCAGCGGCGGATGCTGCGGACCATCGCGGCCGATTTGTTGGCGTGGGCATGGACGATCTGCGGACGGGTGGAGCGTATTTTCTGCCGCAGGGTCCAGAGATTCAGGAGATTGCGCCGGCCGCCGCCCATCTCATGCGGGACAAAGGCCACCGCCGGGTCAAAATACTGGCGCATGGAGGGATCCGCCACCGCGTGGACGGCATGCCCCAGCGCGGCCTGCTGATTGGCCAGTTCGATGACGTTTTTTTCGAGGCCGCCCTTTTCGCCGACACTGGCGAGGACGTGGCAGATGCGGATCACCGCGCGAGCCTGGCGGCCCGGCGGACAAGTTCCAAATCCCAAGTGATGGCCCGGTGCATTTCGGTCCGGAGGCGGCTTCCGGAAAGTTCGGATTGCCCTCCCCGGCTCTCCGGCCATGTTGCGCCCTGTCCATGCCGCCGCCCCAGCCCTCAGCCCGCTCGCCGCTCGCCGGTTGCGCGATCCTCGTCGCCGCCGTGTTCGTGATGGTTTTCCTGATCGGATTCTCCGTGAACACGCTCTTCCGCCAGGCGAGCGAGATCGAGAAATTCACCGCCCGCCAGCCAACGCCCGTGCCGGCGACCCCGGTCGAGGGCAATGAAGCGGCCGTCAAGGCGCTGACTGAGCGATTTGAGGCCTTCCGCACCGCCGCGACCGGCGACGCCAGCCAGCCCGCCCAGATCGAGCTGTCGGCGGATGACATCAACCTGGCGATCGCCATTTCCCCTGCCCTCCAATCTCTCCGCGGCGCCTTCCACGTCCGGGAAATCAAGGACGGCAAGATGATCATCGATATTTGCTACCAGATGAACGGCCGCCCGCGCATGACCAAGGGCGAGGAGAAGGACAAGGGCTGGGTCACCTGGGACATGAACTATCCCAGCGGCACCATCTACGGCCGGCCGCAGTTGGAACGCCGCGAACTGGTGCTGAAAGTCGACTCGTTGATCGTGCCGAATGCGACCGTCCCGGACGGCTTCCTGGAGCACTTTTCCACCCTGCGGATTTTCGAGAGTTCAGTGAAGGATCCGGTCATCGG
>JAQGPE010000453.1 GCA_028293225.1 Akkermansiaceae bacterium
GGAAGCCGACGATGATGTCGGTGGTGATCGCGATGCCCGGGCGGGCCGCTTTCATCTTCTCGCAGATCTCGACGAACTTCTCGTTTTTATATGGGCGGCGCATCGCCTTCAGGATCCGGTCGGAGCCGCTCTGCATCGGAAAGTGGATGTGCGAGCACAGCTTCGGCAGATACGTGAAGGCGGCCACCAGATCGTCGCGGTAGCCGATCGGGTGCGGTGAAGTGAAGCGGATCCGCTCCAGGCCCTCGACTGCATGCACGGCTTCCAGCAGTTGCACGAAGGGCGACTTGTTATCGACGCGGGCGAACTCGGTCCGGCCGTAAAGGTTCACGATCTGGCCGAGCAACGTGATCTCCTTCACCCCGCCGTCGACGAGGCGGCGGACCTCTGCGACGATGTCGTCGATCGGACGGCCCCGTTCCTTTCCGCGGGTGTCGGGGACGATGCAGAAGGAGCAGCGCATGTTGCAGCCCTGCATGATCGAGACGAAGGCGCTGGCCTGGCGCTCCTTCGGCATGTGGTCGCGGATCGTGTTCTGGGAGCCGCTTTCCTCGGCCACGTCGCAGACGTTTTCGCCGGTCAGCGACAGCTCCAGTTCATCCATGCGGCGCTCCAGCCGGCGCTTCAGGATGGTATCCACGTACTCGTAGACCTTGTGATATTTCTGCGTGCCCACGACCACGTCGAGGTGCGGGATGCGTTCGAAAAGCTCCTGGCCGCGGCTCTGCGCCATGCAGCCCATGAAGCCGTAAACGACGTGCGGCTTCTGGCGGCGGTGTGCGCCCATGATGCCCATTTTCCCCAGCGCCTTCTGCTCGGCCTGATCGCGCACGGAGCACGTGTTGATCAGGATGGCGTCGGCTTCGGTCTCGTTGGCGGTGACCGTGTAGCCGCCTTCGGTGAACATCTGCGCGACCTGTTCGGAATCGCGTTCGTTCATCTGGCAACCGTAGGTGCGAATGTGGACCTTGGGCATAAAAAGGGGACGGGCGGGGCTGGGGCGGCGGACCGTAAACGGAGCGGACGCGGGTGGCAATCCGGGAAATGCCGCAGGATTTGCCCGCCAATCCGCGCTATTTCGCGGGGTCGAAGGTCTTCAAAAGATCATTCGCCGTTCCCGATGAAGCGGCTTCCTTGTTGAAAACGATGGTCCCGCCCGTGATGGGCGCCATCAGCACCGCCCTGTCCTTGCCCAGCCCTGCAATGTCCAGTTCCAGCTTCTTGTGAAGGTTCGCCCGAGTCACGGCTTCCAGCGCAACCTTGTCACGATCCTGCACCCGGATCGCCCATTGACCCGGCCCGGCAGGCGTCACGGTCACTCCGGAATAATTCGCAAGCACCGTGCCACTTTCATCCCGGATCTGGATGGAAGTGGTCGGAGGATCGTGGCGGCAGCCGGACAGGATGGCAACTCCGGCGGAAAACAGCGCGAGGATGAGAACCTGGATTCGCCGGCATTTCTGCATCGCTCGGTTATGCGAAGAATCCGATCCGTCCGCAAGACTCCAGCACGCGTTCTCTCCACGCACAAATGGCCCCGGAGGAAATCCAATCCCCCCGGAGCCACCCAGTCTGTGTTATTTATTGCCCGGAAATCGCTCAGTCCGGATCCGCGAAGCGCCACTGCTGGTCGAGCGCGCCGGTGAACTGCCAGAGCTGCACCACGCTGCCGTTGCCAAAGGCGTTGTCGTCGCCGCTGACTTCCATGCAGCTGCTGGTCGCGCAATCAGGCGTGAAGCGGCACCAGTTGCCATCGGTGCGGCTGAAGACCCAGCGCTGGGCCGCGTTGGTGTTGTTGATCCAGCCCCACTGCTGGATTCTCGTGCCATTCGCGGTGCCTGACGAACTGATGTCCAGCGCGGTGCTGGTGTCCGAGGTCGGCGTCAGACGGACCCGGCCGGTATCGATGTCGCTCAGGGTGAACTTCTGGTTCGCACTCGCATTCCAGGTATACAGCTCGGCCGCCGGACCATTGCCGGTGCCGCCGCCGGTGATGTCCAGGCACTGGCCCTGGGCGTGGCGCGGGAAGATCCGGTAGGTGCCGGGGCTCATACCGACCAGCTCCGGATACCACGACTGCCAGGTGTACTCCGCGGAGCCCCACTGGTGCACGTCATTGACGCCGCTGGGGTCCATGTCGATCACCTTGCCGTCCGTGCCCTTGTGGACGAAGATCAGGTAGCCGTCCGGATTCTGGGCGATGTACCATTTCTGCGAATCCCCGGTGCTGGTGGTGTACTGCCAGATTTCCGCGCCATCCGCGAGGCTGTTCGACTGCACGTCCATCCACTTGTCGGTGCCCCGGTGGTTGAAGCGGTAGCTGCCATCGGTCTGGCGCCAGGCCACCCAGTTTTCCGCCGCGGTGCCGGTCGCGGCGGCCGCGGTGAGAGGCGTGGCGTTGGTCGCGGTGTTGCCGGCCAGGCCGAGATACAGGCCGTTGCTGCGGTTCTTGAAACGATACACGCCGCCACTGACCAGCGGCCGGTAGTCGGCGGTGTTCTTCGGCCCGAAGGTCACCTGGATGTCCGCGTAGTGGTCGGGAGCGCTGCCGCCGACCGCCACGGTCTTGATGGTGATGTCGGACGCCGCATCGTACCAGCTCTGGTTCACCGCCAGCGGGGCATTGTCCCGGTTGTCGTCACCCGGGTTGTTCATGTCCAGCAGATGGGTGTCGGAGAACTTGTACGACGACACCGCGTAGACCGCCGCGCCGCTGTTGAAGTTTCCCTGCGCGATCGGGTCGCCGTAGATGGAGATCCAGTAGTTGAACTCGTTGTCGCGGCCGAGCTTCAGCGCCACCGTGCGGCTCAGCGAGCCGGTGCCGTCGTGCTGATAGACGCGGTAGGTGCCGTTGCGGGTGATGGTCTGGACCGCGGTGTCCGGGATCCAACTGCAGATGTTTTTGAAGTAGGGATTGAAGCTGTTGTACTGGTTCGCTCCCCAGGCGTTGCCCATCGGGTCGGCGGCGTCGCCATACTCGCGGTGCTGCTTGCCGGTGGAAATCGGGTTGCCATCGGTGGTGTACCACGAGTTCGCATGCGGCAGGCGGAAGGTATGACCGTATTCATGCAGGGTCACCTCCACGCCGAAGTAGCCGTTGAGGAAGATGTAGCCGGCCCATGCCAGGCCCGCCGCCCCGGTGTTGTAGCTTTCGTGCGCCACGATCAGCTGGGCGTAGTTGCTCAGCACGTAGCCCTGCGCCACCGCGGCCGCCTTCGCGTCGGTGATCCAGCGGTTGCAGTCGTACGCCGTGCCGAGTGGATTACCCACGTAGTAGGTGCGCGGCTGCGGCAGGGTCATCACCGGAGTGACATCGGACTGCGAGATCCACGTGTTGTTGTAGGAAATGCGCCGGATGCGGGTGTCGAAGCCGCCGGAACCGAAGACCATGTTGTTGAAGTCGGTCGGCGTGCCATTGGTCGGGAAGCCCGTGTCACTGGCCTGGACGCGCATGATCAGGATTTTCTTGCCGCCGAAGGTCATCGTCGTGGGAGGCTTTCCCAGCGAGCCCGCCGTGCCCGGCGCCGCGCTGTCGCCCAGCGCCTGTGGCTTCGGCATGCACAGCGCATGCAGGCCCAGGCTGGCCAGGGTCTGGCCGGTCGGTTCATTGGCTTTTTCCGAGGCCACGATGCCCGACTCCACATTCGTCACGTGGGCGGGATCGCAGGTTTCGAAAAAGCTCGATCCGACCTGGAACAGCGTCTTGTTGCCCGCCTGCACCGTTCCCACCCCGGCCGTCGCCACGGTGTTGCCGGAAACCGGACAGGTCTCGTTGACCACGGAACCCTCGATCTTCTCGCCCTCCTCCAGCACGCGCACCGGGCTGTCGAGCACGGCCATCTTGTTGCCGGCGACGATGCCATGCACCGAGGTGTCGCGGAACCATGGGATGTTTTCGCGATCGCCATAACGGTGCGCCTCGTAGGACTGGTCACCCACCGCCACCAGATCGCTCGGAGCGATCGGATCCGCGCCGGGAACCGCCATGGAATTCAGCACCGACAGGTCGCCGAAGCCATCCACGCGCTTCTCCAGTTGCGACTGCACGGATGCGGGCAACTGATCGCGCACCGCCATCGGCACGGCATTCGCCAGGGCTCGCCGCGGGTCGGTGGAGATCTGCGTTTCCAGCACCGCCAGCCGCGCCGTCGCCGAAGCGACCAGCCCGCTTTCCAGCGAGGCTTTCACCGAGGTGGGAGCCCGCAGGTAAGCCTCGGCGGTGTTGGCGAAGGCCTTCATCGCCGGGTCCGGATCTTTCTTCCAGCCGCTGGCCGTCAGCTCGCGATCCGGCACGATCGACCGCACCGGAGGACCGGCGAGGTCGGCACCCGCCGTCGGGATCGCCTTCTTGCCGAGCTCGATCAGTTCGGCCAGGCGTTTCAGTTCCGCCGCCTTCTCAGCCTCTTGCTGGGCGATCAGGCCGGCACGCGCCGAGGCCTTGGACGATGAGTCATCCCGGGTCCCGGTCAGGGTCTGCTTTCCAACGGGGAGGAGGAAAATCCCGGTGGTCAGCAGGGCGGCGACCGCAGCGGCCGCTACCCATTTCTTACGATGTTGCGAGGGGGGAGGATTCTTCGGGGTCAAACGATGTTTCATAGGTTTTTGACGTTTGGGCCACGAAGGAACGGATGTCCCTGCCCCGTCAGCCTGAGGTTGGTTTTTTCATTTCGGTGCAGAGATAGTCATCCATAACTTCGCCATCTGGATTTCAGGGAGGCCCCATGAAACCAGTTCCCGCCCTTATCAGTTCAAATCATTGCGAGGC
The DNA here is from genome assembly GCA_028293225.1 of Akkermansiaceae bacterium. Lineage (GTDB taxonomy): Bacteria > Verrucomicrobiota > Verrucomicrobiia > Verrucomicrobiales > Akkermansiaceae > Haloferula. The sequence continues at coordinate 4,766 of JAQGPE010000453.1, forward strand.
AAGATCTTTTTGATACTATCCGCTCACGAAACGTTTTTCCCTGATCAAACCGTTCTGATTTTTTGATAACGTCCGAAATTGGAAAGGACATATCTATAAGATTTCTCATCCGGAACTCCCGGAAATCATCAGCGTCCTAACCTACCTCGTTGCCACCACCGCTCTCAACCCGGCCGCCGGGGCAAAGTACGCCCTTCACCGTAGGTTTCAGCCTCCTCCTTCGTCGCCCATCAGGCCCGGCTCAACCGCCATGCGGGAGCCGGACCCCACGTCGTCGGATCACTTCTTCCCGACCACTTTCGCCTCGTCGATCGTGAAGAGGAAGCCCTCGGCTTCCTCGTCCTTTTTGTTGTGACCCATGAAATGGAGCACGCCTTCGACAGTCAGTGTATCGCTTTCGAACGGGATCGGCTTGGCCTTGGCCGGCAGGCGCACAAACACCACGCCGTTCTCCTCCGGCGGGTTGCAGAAAAAGCACCCGACCGCGCCCTCCGTGAGCATGAACTTGGCCATGTTTTCCGGATCGGTGTAAGGCGCGACGAAGCCGGTCAGGCGGACGTGCTTGCCGTCCAGCTTTTTCAGGTCTTCCGGGATCACCGGCGCGGAGTTCTCCTTGTGGCTGGCCTTGGCCAGCTCCTTGAAGGTGAGCGGGACGACCTCATCCGCTTTCTTGTCCTCGGCCAGGGCGGAGGAAGCGGTGAGGACGAGGCAGGCGGCGGCGAGCAGGCGAAGCGGTTTCATGGCAGTTTGGTTTTAAAAGGGCAGGCAGGGCGGGAACATTATTTACGGCCGACGACGTCCGCGTCATCGACGGTGGCGAGAAAAGGCGCGGTCTCCTTGTCGGCCTTGTCGCGGCCTTTCAAGTGGAGCGTGCCTTCCACCGTCACCATCTCGGATTTCCAGGTCATGGGCACGGCATTGGCAGGCAGGCGGATGAAAAAGACCTCCGTCTCATCGGGTGGATTGCAGAAGAAGCAACCCGGATTCTGCTCGGCGGTTACGAGGAATTTCATCAATCGCAGCATGTGCTGGTCATACGGGCAGACGTGGCCGGTGACCCGGACCTTCTTGCCTTCCAGCGCGGTCAGCTGCTTCGGGAGAACCGCTGCCGAGCCGGCGGGATGAACCGTCTTGCGCAACAGGTCGAAGGTCACCACCGGCGGCGCCGCACCAGCGGCCTTGAGACCGCCGGTGAGGCACAGCAAAATCAGCAGGCGGGGAATGAACAGGTTCATGGTCCGGCGAGGTCTTTCACGGGTGAACGGAAGTAGGCGAAGATCGCCGGCAGCAGGCCCGCCAGCAGGCCGCCCAGCGCCACAAAGCCGAGCGCGTAGAGTTCGATCCGGTCGATCGTCCACGGCGAAATCGATAGGCCCAGCGAATGCCGCATCAACCCGCCCGCCGCCGCCAGTCCGCCATGGCCGAGCAGCATGCCCGCCCCCAGTCCGACCAGGGTCAGCAGCAGTGCTTCCAGCAGCACCAGGCTCAGAATCTCAAACCGGTGCGCGCCCAGCGAGCGCATCACCGCCAGGTCCCGGCGGCGTCTTTCCGCGGCCTGGTAAAAGGTCGCCATGATCGTCAGCGCGGAGACCACCACGACCAGCGCGGCGATCCCCAGCAGGACATTCTGCAGCGGCCCCAGCACCTGCTGGAACAGACGGTGCATCTCATTGACCGGCACGGCCGCCATCGACTCGGTGCGCTTCTGGATTTCCTGGGTCATCCACAGTCGCATGCCGACCGCGCGCAGGCGCAGCAGCACTGAGGTGACCTCGCGATTCGCGGTGGCATCTCCACTCGGCTCGACCCCGGCGATCCGCGCATGGACGTCAGCTTCGTTTTCATGAATGTGCCAGACCGACGGCAGCGTGACATAAATCCCGCGAT
>JAQGPE010000357.1 GCA_028293225.1 Akkermansiaceae bacterium
GGGCAAGCGCAAGATTTCCTGGTTCGAAGTGCTGGCCGGTGAAAAGTCCTACGATCTGTTCAAGGACAAGGTCGAGGACATCGGCAAGGCCTGGCTGCCTGACGACACTCTCAAGGCTTTCGACGAATACCTCGTCGGGATCAAGGGCCCGCTCACGACTCCGGTCGGTGGCGGCATCCGCTCCCTCAACGTGGCCCTGCGCCAGATCCTGGACCTTTACGTCTGCCTGCGCCCGGTGCGCTGGTTCACCGGCGTGCCGAGCCCGGTCAAGCGCCCCGACCTCACCGACATGGTGATCTTCCGCGAAAACACGGAAGACATCTACGCCGGGATCGAGTTCAAGGAAGGCACCGAGGAGGCGAAGACCTTCCGCAAGTTCATCAAGAAGGAATTTCCGGCGATGTACAAGAAGGTGCGCTTTCCGAAGAGCACCGGCTTCGGCATCAAGCCGGTGTCAGCCGATGGCACCAAGCGCTTGGTCCGCGCCGCGATGGAATACGCCATCGCCGAGGGCAAGGACTCCGTGACGCTGGTCCACAAGGGCAACATCATGAAGTTCACCGAAGGCGCCTTCCGTGACTGGGGTTACGAGCTGGCCAAGGAAGAGTACGGGGCGGAAGAAGTTGACGGCGGCCCATGGTGCAAGATCCCGGTCGGCAAGCGCGGCGCGGGCCTGATCATCAAGGACGTCATTGCCGACGCCTTCCTGCAGCAGATCCTGACCCGCCCGGCCGAATACTCGGTGGTGGCGACGCTCAACCTGAACGGCGACTACATCTCGGACGCCCTGGCGGCCTGCGTCGGCGGCATCGGCATCGCTCCCGGCGGCAACATCAACTACATCACCGGTCACGCGATTTTCGAAGCCACCCACGGGACGGCTCCGAAGTACGCCAATCTCGACAAGGTGAACCCGGGCTCCGTGGTTCTCTCCGGCGAGATGATGCTCCGCCACCTGGGCTGGACCGAAGCGGCTGACCTGATCATCAAGGGCGTCAACGGCGCGATCGGCGCGAAGACCGTCACCTACGACTTCGCCCGTCAGATGGAAGGCGCGATCGAGGTGAAGTGCTCCGAGTTCGGCGACGCCATCATCAAGGCGATGGACTGATCAATCATCCAAGTCCCTGATTTTTCACACGGCACGGCGCCCCTTCCGGGTTCCGTGCCGTGTTGTTTTCCGGGCGCGGGAGACCGCTGCAGCTGCTTTGGAAAGGGTACGTTTTTTGACGGATGAGGGTCGTTTGACGGCACTAAAAGCCTTCAATTTACAGTTTTGGGGAAGTATATCGCATTTTGTGGTGACGCCATGGCACTACATCTGCTTAAAACAGGGTGCTATATCTTATTCCCATGGAAAACTCCCTGTCCAAGAAAGGCGCCCGGGTGCTACCTGCCCTGATGGCGATATTGACCCTCGTCGGTGGCTTTGCCGCCGAAGGGGCGACTCACACCTACCAGTACTTCCGCTTCACGCCGACCAAGTTCCGGAATCCCGCCACGCCGGAGGTCCAGATGTCAGAGTTCCGGTTCCGTCTGGACAATACCCTGGTGACGCCGACGGCCATCACCGCGCCGACCGGAAACTCCCCCGCGGGCGAAACCGTCGCCAATCTGAAGGACACCTTGCTGACGACGAAGTGGTTCAGCTTCGCGCACTCGCCGCTGGTCTTCTCCTTCGCCAGCCCGGTCTCGGTGAACAATTACTCGTTTGCGACGGGAAATGACGAAGAGGGGCGGGATCCGGTCAGCTGGACCCTGGAGGGCAGCGCCACGGGAACCACCGGGCCATGGACGCTCATCGACGTGGTCACTGACTTCAACACCACCATCAACCGCCGGGTCTTCATCGGCGACTTCGTCATTCCGGCGGAACTCCCGCCGGCCTTCACCTTCTTCGACGTCACCCCATCGATCGTTCTGAACGGCCAGAGCACGGACCTCGACTGGTTTGCCAGCGGGTCGCCGGTCTCCACTCTCACGCCGAGCGGGGGGGACATCTCCGACCTCACCTACTCGCCGGTCACGCCGCCTGCCAACCAGGATACCGAGTATGTCCTGACGGCGACCAACAGCGCCGGAAGTCTGAGCTCCAAGCACACCGTCCGCGCCGTGGCCGGGGGGACGGCCAGCTACCGCTATGTGCGCTTCCGGCCGCTGGCGGTGCGCTCGCTTACCAGCACGGAAATTCAGATGGCCGATTTCCGTTTCTACGGCACGGCCAATACCGACGAAAAGATCCCGGTCGCGGTGTATGAGGAAGGCGGCAGCCCCACGGAAACGGCCGCCGAGGGGCCTAACAAGCTGCGCGACGGCCTGCCTGCCACCAAGTGGTACAGTGCGACCAAAAAGAACCTGATCTTCGACTTCGGCTCCACGCAGGCGTTCGACACCTACCGCATCACCTCCGGCAATGACTCCATCGATCGCGATCCGGTCCGCTGGATTCTGGAAGGCAGCGCGGACGCCACCACATGGACCCGGTTCGACGATGTCTCGCTGTTCGACTACGATGTTCCGATCGCCCGCCTGCAGGAATTTTCCGTGCCGGTCCCCGGCGGCTCCCTGCCCCCGCTGGCCGACTTCGCGGCGGACTCCATCAAGGTCCTGACCGGCGAGCCCCTGAAGCTGACCTGGACCACCCAAGACGCTGCCAGCGTCACGATCAGCCCCTCGCCGGGCACCGTCGCGGCTTCCGGGACGGTGACTCTCACTCCCGCCGCCTCCACGAACTACACGCTGACGGCCACCTCGCCGGCCGGCTTCAAGACCGTGCGGACCATCCCGGTGACGGTGGTCTCCTCACCGGTCTCCACCATCGCCTACGACAGCTTCGATACGGAAAGCGGCGAACTGAGCCTGGTCGGATTCGCCTCGGTGCTGAATGACTTCGCCAACATCCCCAAACCGGGCAACGCCAAGCGGCTGCGTGTGGTGCCGGACGTTACGGGACGCGGCGGCGCGGCATGGTTCTCCAAGCGGGTGCCGGTCGCGACGGGTTTCGACACGACCTTCAATTTCATGATCACCAAGGGTGACCCAGGAGTGGGAGCGGATGGCTTTGCCTTCGTCGTCCAGGATGACCCGGCCGGCGACGGGGCTCTCGGCAGCGGAGAGGCGGGCCTGGCCGCCCGGGCCCTCAACGTCCAGTTCGACACCTATCAGAATGCCGGGGAGCTCAGCGCTGCCTTTCTGCGGGTCCTCACCGGGACCACCGTGCAGATCACTTTGAATCTG
>JAQGPE010000362.1 GCA_028293225.1 Akkermansiaceae bacterium
CGGGCACCGGACCGATAGCACCGGACGCCGCGACCGACAAGCAGGGCGCTTTCCGGTCTTGCATCTTTCATGCGCCTGCTGGTCTTTCTCTCCCCGCATGCAACGCGAGGAACTCCCACTCGACCGACGGCTCCGGCAGGAAATCCTGTTCGCCCGGGAGCGGGTCTACCGGTTCGGCCAGCCAACGCCGCTGGAGCGACTGACCCTGCCGGGCGACGGTCCGGGACCCGAGATCTGGGTGAAACGGGAGGATCTCTCTCCCATCAAGGCCTACAAGTGGCGCGGCGCCTGCAACCGCATGGCGGTCCTGACCGCGGAGGAAGCCGCCCGCGGCGTGGTCACCGCGTCCGCCGGCAACCATGCCCAAGGCGTCGCCCTCGCCGCCAAGCAGCTCAACATCCGCGCCCGCATCCACATGCCGCGCTCCACCCCGCGCGTGAAGCAGGACGCCGTCCGCTTCCACGGCGGCCAGATGGTGGAAATCCTCCTGTCCGGCGACAGCTATGACGAGGCGGTGATGGCCGCCCGCGAGGACGAAGCCAGCTCGGGCGCGGTCTATATCCACGCCTACGACGACCTCCAGGTCATGGCCGGCCAGGGCACGCTCGCCGACGAGGTGGTGCTGTCCGGTCACGGTCCCTTCGATGCCGCCTTCCTCCAGATCGGCGGCGGCGGCATGGCGGCCGGCGTTTCCGTCTGGCTGAAAACCTACTGGCCGGAGATGGAAATCATCGGGGTCGAGGGCATCGGCCAGGCCTCCATGAAAGCCGCGCTCGAAGCCGGTCACCCGACCGCGCTGGAGCAGGTCGATATTTTCTGCGACGGCACCGCGGTGCGAAAGGCCGGCGAGATCCCCTTTCTGGCCTGCCAGGGCACGCTCGACCGCGTCGAAACCGTGACCAACGCCGAGGTCAGCCGCGCGATCCGCACCCTGTGGGAATCCCTGCGCTGCGTCTCGGAGCCGTCCGGCGCCATGGGCCTCGCCGCAGTGCTGAAAAACCGCGCCGCGCTGGCCGGAAAGAAGATCCTGATCGTCGTCACCGGCGCGAACATCGATGTCCTGCAACTCGGCCTGATCGCGCAGTCGGAAGGCGTGTCCCGCAATGCCTCGCGGACCCTGCGCGTGCGCATCCCCGAGCACCCCGGCACCATGCTGGAGCTGCTGGACGAGTGCTTTCAGGGCCTGAACATCGCCGATTTTCAGTACGGCAAGCTCGATGAGGCCGAGGCCTGGCCTGCCTTCACCATCACCGCGGAGGACCCGGCGGTCTTCGACACCCTGCCGGCCAAGCTGGAGGCGCACGGCTTCGCTTCCGAAGATCTCACTGGCGCGATCGACATCGCCTTCCGGGCCATCCCGCTGCGCGGCGACCTGCTCGCCTGCCCGGCTTTCCTGCGGCTTGACTTTTACGAGCGCCCCGGCGCGCTGCACGACTTCCTGGACAAGCTGGTCCGCGGTCGCGCCAACCTCTGCTATTTCAACTACCGCCAGTCCGGCGAACGGGTCGGCCGCGCCCTGATCGGCCTCGACTTCGAGGACGGGGAAAAGCGCAGCGCCTTCCTGGAATCGGTGCCGGAACACGGCGATGGCTACCGCTCCTGCAAACCGCTCGATGCCGCCACCACCAAGCGCCTGGTCGGTGATCAGTAGCGCCGGTGGGCGATGACCCAGGCCTTCAACGCGATGTACACGACCCACGAAGCGGCAAAGAGGGCAATGCGGAGCGGATTCTTCGAACCGCTGCCGCCGCGATAACCGCCTCCTCCGCCTCCACTCGTGCGGGTGCGGCGGCGGACGCGGCGTTCGGCACTTTCCGGCAGGGTCGCCCGGGTCCCCTGCTGGCCTGACGATGAGGCGCGGTTCAGGCGGCTGGGGAGAACCGCCGGCACGGTGACCTGCGCCGCCACCTCCGGCGGCAGGCAATCGCGCAGCGCCAGCAGGCTGGGCCAGCGCTGGGCCTCGGAGGATCTCAGGGCCTTCAGGGCCGCCACGCTGCCGGGATCGTCCCAGCGGCCCGAACCTGCCGGAGCCTGCAGGCGGTCCCGCCAGAACAACCGCCACTCCTCCGGGATCCCCTCCAGGGTGCGGCCGAGTTTTTCGCAGCGATCCATTTCCGGCTTCAAGGCCTGCCACTGCTGCGGGGAAAGATGCGGCTTGGCAAACTCCTGCAGCGAATCGAGCGCGGAGCGCACCCAGACCGCGTCGGCACAGGCCAGACGCATGGCCGCCAGCGCTCCGCCGGCGTTCGAGATACGCGGCTGATTCTCTAACAGCAGATCGCCCAGTCCGGCGATCCCCGCCACGCGACCCTGGCGGTCGAGGCGCTCGATGACCGCGAAGGTGGCGTGATGACCGGCGTGCTCCAGTTCGAAAAGCAATGCTTCCGGCTTCAGGGCCAGGCTCGCATTGCCGCCGTATTGATCGAAGAGACGGCGCATCTCCCCGCCCCACGGAATGACTTCGCCGGGACGGGCGTAGAGGGCCTGCTCGGCCTGGCGGACCAGATCCGGGATCTCCGGGGCAGCGATGACCAGCGCGGCCCGCAGAGCGGCGATTTCAGGAAAAGATGCCGCTGCTTCGGCCGCCGGGGCCTCCACCGCGGCGGGCCGGTTGCGGTCCCGCCACTCGGTGTGTTTCAGCGCGTACTCGTGGGCGGCGCGGAGCTTGGCGGCGGCCTCGGGATTTGCTTCGGGCGGAAGGGCCGCGAGCTTGCGGGCAAAGGCTGCCTCCACATCACGCGCCGTGGCCGTGTTGGCATCGAGTTCCAGAGTCTCCCAGGGCATGGCGTCAGGGACCCGCCAGCCGGTTAGGGGGAGGCCGGGGTCACGACGCGAAACATGTTCCGGTCCTGTCCCGGCTGGCAATTCCCATATCTCCGGAGTATCTGAAAAAAATTCATGTGACGAACTGCCGGGCGCTCTTTCGATTCATCCCCCCGGCAATTCGTCCTCTGAAAGCGTTAATGCTTCATCGTCAGGTGTCCTTCCAGATCTTCCAGCGCGACACCCTTGGTCTCCGGCATCATGAATTTCACCCAGATGAGCTGCAGGAACATCATGAAAGCGAAGAACGCGAAGATGTAGCCCGGATTGCTGACCATCGAAGCGTGCTTGCTGCTGCCGGCAACGATGGGAAACACGGTGGTGATGATTGCCGCAAAAATCCAATGCGTGAAGCTGCCGAGAGCCTGCCCGGTGGCGCGGTGTTCATTCGGGAAAACTTCGGAAATGAATACCCAGATAACCGCTCCCTGCCCAACGGCATGAGCTGCGATGAAGGCGAAAATACAGGCAGGAACCATCGCGAAGTGCTGAGTGAAGAACGCCCAGGCCACCATGCCAAGTGACAGGATGTAACCGAACGATCCCACGTACATCAGGGTCTTCCGGCCCACCCGGTCGGTCAGCCAGAGACCCACATAGGTGAAGATCAGATTGGTCACGCCGATCCCCACCGATTGCAGAAGTGCCGCTTGTTCGCCGAGACCGGTCATTTCGAAGATGCGCTTCGAAAAGTAGAGGATCGCATTGACGCCGGAGAGTTGATTGAAGAACGCGATCAGGAAGGCGAGCAGGATCGGGGTCGTCAGGCGTCGTGACCAGAAGGAGCTGGCTTTCTCTTTTCCCGCCGAGCTGTGGCTGGCGATTTTGGCGGCGGTCGCCGAAATTTCTTCCTCGGTGGCGTGTGGAGTAATCTGGCGAAGGATCTTGATCGCTGCTTGGAGATCACCCTTTCGGCTGATCAGCCAGCGCGGGCTCTCTGGAATGACGAATGTCAGGACGGTGAAGATCAGGGAAGGAAAGGCAGCCACACCCAGCATCCAGCGCCAGTCGTTCGCCCCGGTGCCGGAAAGCCAGAAATTCGACGCATAGGCCACCAGAATGCCAAAGACGATGTTGAACTGAAACATCCCCGCGAGCCGGCCCCGGCTTTCCGGCGGCGATATCTCCGAGATATAGAGCGGCGCGGCCACCGTGGACACACCAATGGCGATTCCGCCAATGAACCGGGCCAGCATGAAGGAATAAACGTCGTTGGCCAATGCCGACCAAAGCGATCCCGCGAGAAATAGCACGCCGATGGAGAGCAAC
>JAQGPE010000422.1 GCA_028293225.1 Akkermansiaceae bacterium
AAGTGTCGATGGACGGAAAGGTGGAGAGCATTTTCGCCACCGGGGCGCCTTTCACATAGGGCTGATAGGCCTTCGGGTCGAAGGTCTCCGGAGCGGCCATGCCACCGCCCATCCAGAGCAGGATGCAGGCATCGGCGGTGGCTTTCGGATGCTCGACCGCTTCCTCCGCGAAGGCCCGTGGCGCATTGGCCATCAGGGCAGCCATGGAAGCGGCGGAGAGTTTCTTCAGGAAATCACGCCGTGGCTGGTCGGGGTCGAGTTCGAGAGGGTTCATGAAGGGAAGCAGTGAAAGGTTCAGCGGATGATCTGGAATTCCGGCAGCATGAAGATGCCCCAGAGGAAGTCCTGCACCGAGGCGGCGGACGGCTGGTTGCCGAGCAGGGAGAGCGCGAGTTGCTGCTCGCCCTGGGTCGGTTCGCGGGAGAGCGAGGCGCGCCAGACGTAGGAGGCGAGCTCGGTGGAGGTGAGGCGTTTCGCCAGGAGCGAGCGGGCGCCCTCGGCGAGACGGTCGTCGAGGAGGGCGCCGTTGTTGAGGTCCATGGCGTCGAGCGTGGTTAGGTCGTTCGGCCGGGTGGTGACGATCTGCTCGCGGTTCGGGCGGCCGAGCGTGCGCATGAGAGTATCCGACTTCAGCAGCGAGGCGCGGACCATCGGGCCGGGCGACTCCATGGCGGTGAGCTGCATGGGCAGGGACTGGGTGATTTTTCCCCAGGGATTGGTGGTGAGGACGACGGCGGGCTTCCAGTCCGGCTTGCGGTTGAAGCGGCCGCGGTCGTCCGGCACGCTGGTGGTGGCTTCCCAGGTGGCGTCCGAGACCAGTTCAGCGCGCTGGGCACCCTGGACGAGCAGGGCGTGGAAGAGGGCGCCGGCGGGATTTGGCCCTGCGCCACCGTTGGTCACGACCAGGAGGAGTTCGTTGTCGCCGGTGCGCAGAGCGTCCTTGAGCGGGATGGACACCGGCTCCTCCCAGTCATCCCCCTTTGAGACTTGTCGGCCATTCACGTAGAGTTCGAAGCTGTTGTCGGCACTGATCACGGCGGCGGCCAGGTCGGGGACTTTCTGGAGCTTGAGGGTTTTCCGGAAGGTGGCCTTGGCGCCGGCGGGGACGGGGTTGGTGTCGGTCCAGATCCAGGACTCCTTTTGCGCCAGCGGTGGCGTTTTCCCGGAGCCGTGGCGCTGCACGGGAGCGTCGAACTTGGCCGGGGCGGTGCCGCAGATCTGCCAGATGGCGTCGGTGATTTCCTCAGCGGTCATGCGCTTCGGGCGCGGGCCGTGGTAGGCGTAGTTGGCCTCCATGGGGGCTTCGCTAAAAGACTCGGCTTTCGATTGGTAGGCCTGGGAGAGGCAGATGAGGCGCAGGGTCTTTTTCAGATCCTGATGGTTCTCGGCGAGGTTGAAGCCGAGGTAGTCGAGCAGGTCCTCATTCCATGGCGGCGACTGCATGGCGTCGACGGGATGCACGATGCCGCGGCCCATGAGGCGCTGCCACAGGCGGTTGGTGATGGCGCGCGGGGTGCGGCCGTTCTGCGGATGGGTGATGAGGGCGGCGAGCTGCTTGAGGCGTTCGGCTTTCGGGAGATTGGCATCGACGGTGCCGAGTTCCGGAAAGAGCCAGCCGGGGACGGCGGGTTTGCCGGTCGGCTTGTCGCAGCGGACCAGTTCCAGCGGGGTGTCCGAGTAGATGGCGGCGAGTCCGTAGGCTTCACTGAGCTTCCAGCGGTCGACGAAGGAGTCGTGGCACGACGCGCACTTCAGGTTGATGCCGAGGAAGGTCTGGCCGACGGACTGGGCGTACTGCATCGGCGTGGTCTGGGCGGCGGAGACGCTGCCGCGCCACTTGATGCCGTCGGCGAAGCCCTCGTTGTCCGCGCTGGGGGCGACCAGGGCGCGGACGAACTCGTCGTAGGGCATGTTCTGGTAGAGCGCCTCGTAGAGCCAGCCGGTGATCTGCTTGCGGCCGCCGTCGATGTAGCCGGTGCCGGCGTAGTCGTTGCGGAGGAGGTCGTTCCAGAAGGTCAGCCAGTGCTCGGCGTAGGCGGTGTTGTCGGCCAGCAGGGCATCGACCAGGCGCTCGCGCTTGGCGGGGTCCTTGTCGGCGATGAAGGTACGGGCTTCGGCGGCGTCGGGCAGCAGGCCGGTGAGGTCGAGGTGGACGCGGCGCAGGAAGGCGGCGTCATCGAGCGGCTCCGGGCGGGGTAGATTTTTGTCGGCCAGGTAGTGGTCGATGATGCGGTCGAGCGGGTTGGGGCGGCCTTCCATGGCGGCGGGCAGCTCCGGATTACGCGGGCGCAGCGGCGGCTCGTAGGCGGGTTTTTTGAAAGCGAAGCCGGGCTCCCATTTCGCCCCGGCCTGGACCCACTTGCGCAGGGTCGAGACTTCCGCCGCCGACAGGCGCTTGCCGGTTGGCGGCATCTGGGTGTCTTCGTCGTCAGTGGTGATCAGGTCGAGCAGCAGGCTCTTTTCCGGATGGGCAGCATCGACGATGGGGCCGTTCTCGGAACCGGCGCGGAAGGACTCCTCGAGGTTCATCGAGAGGCCGCCCTTCTTCTTCAGGTCGGAGTGGCACTCGACGCAGCGGCTTTTCAGGATTGGCGCGACCTCATGCACGAAGTCCGGCTCCGCGGCGGCCGTTGCGACGAGGGCGGCGGCGGACAGAAAGGACAAAGTCAGATGGCGGAGCGAGTGAGATCGGCAGGATTTCATCGGACGGGAAAATCGGGGCAGTCAGAGCAAATCCATGGTTCCATGGCGATTGTCGCTCAACGCGCAGACGGGTTACAGACGTCCACACGAAACGATTTCTTACTCATTGTCGAAGACTGAAATGCACTTGATCACATTGTGATGACGATTGATCAAAAAGTTAAATGATCGTGCCGAGGACTTAGCATTTATGCGCCAAATAGGGTGGGGTCATCCGCCATCCCGGATAGGCAGCCTTATGGCTGATTCATTGTAAATTCGGCGTCACTGAATGCGTGGGATCTTGCATTGATTCTCAGTCTTTTCCATGGTGACCAATCATGAAAAAGGCGCTTTGTTTCTTTATCTGCTCGGCGGCGTCGGCGCTGGCGGGTCCCGCTTACCAGGTTCACGAGTGGGGAACTTTCACCACCGTGGCAGGCTCAGATGGCGAGTTGTTGGCGGGACTGGATCGTGAGGAGGAGAGGCTGCCTGCCTTCGTCCACTCGCACTATGGCTTCGAGAACGGGCAGACGCCGGACCTGGAGGAAGAGCAGGCCATCTGGAAGAAATATGGACCCCCGGGATTTGGTACGGGCTCCAAGGGGCTCGCCAACCGTCCTCTCACCGGAGTGACCGTGAAGATGGAAACACCGGTGATCTACTTTCACTCTCCGGAAGCACTGCACGCCACGGTGAAGGTGGGATTCGAAGGCGGAACCATCAGCCAATGGTATCCGGCCCGCACCAAGGGCGATGTCCCGCCGATGCCCGCCCCGCCGGTAGCACCGACGCAGCGCGGGCTGCCCCTCAGTGCCTGGACGCTTGATTTTTCGCAGGACTATCACGGCTCCATCCAGTGGGACGTGGACGTCCTCTCCCCGGCTGAGAGTGCCGGTAAGATTCTGTTCAAGCCGGGCGACACGCTATCATGGCTGCGGGCCCGGGTGCCGGGGACGAATGTCGTAAAGACGGCGAAGGGGGAGACGGAGGGCTATCTGTTCTACCGCGGGGTGGGCCATTTCAACCCGGGCCTGACCACCACCGTTGATACGGGCGAGACCCTGCACCTCGACAACCGGAGCGGCGGAAAGATCCCGTATCTGGTGGCGGTGGAGCGCCAGCCGGACCTCACCCTGCGCTGGAAGGAATGGTCGAACGGGCTGGAAGCCGGAGCGAGCGCCGACCTCGAAGAAAAGGGCTTCACCCCAGCGGGCAAGGGCTTCGCCGCGCCGCTCTACCATGCGATGATCAAGGGTCTCGCCGACCAAGGCCTGACTCACGATGAAGCCCGCGCGATGGTCGAGACGTGGTGGAACAGCTACTTTGAAACCGCGGGCCTGC
>JAQGPE010000424.1 GCA_028293225.1 Akkermansiaceae bacterium
CAGTATGAGAAGAAGCCGCGCTACATCGTTTTCGCGGGTCTGGTTTTCCAGCCGCTGGATACGAATCTTTTTGCGACGGCGAAGTTCGACGATGTGAATGTGCGCCGTCTCTATGCGGACTATGTGCCGAAGGGGCTGTTCATGAAGCAGGAGGACATCGTGGTGCTGACGCGGGTCGAGAACGATGCGATCAACAGCCAGCTGGGTGATTTCACCGGGCAGGCGGTGGAGAAGATCAACGGCACGGTGGTGACGAGCCTGAAGCAGGTGAATGAACTACTGCATCCGCAGGAGATGCCGGAGTTCTTCGTGATCGAGCTCTACGGCGGCGGACGGCCGATCGTGATCCCCGGCAAGGAGGTGCAGGCCGCCGACAAGCGGGTGCGGGAGACGTATTCGATCGCCCGACCGGCCAACCTGGAGGAGTAGCGCAACGGCTGACTCCCCTGCCCTGATTCATTCATTTATCTTTTCATCCATTTTCCGACTGAACGTCATGCGTTATCATCTGCTGCTGCCTCTGCTGTTCCTGGCCTCTTTTGAGAAGGAGGCCGGTGCGGCCAACACCGGCGAGCCGGCTGCCGTCACCGAGCCCGCGAAGAAGGGCTGGGATGTGAACGAAGGCCTGCGCTCCGTGGTGCGGATCAACTCGACCCGGCAGGCCTGGAGCCTGGGCCAGCCGTGGGAGAAGGAGAATCCGGAGAGCCGCCGGTCGCTGGGAGCGATCGCGGGTCCGGGACAGGTGCTGACGACCGCCGAGATGGTGGCGGACAGCACCTATCTGGAATTCGAGTCGCCGGACGGCAAGCACCTGGCGCCGGCCAAGGTGATCGCGGTGGACTACGAGGCGAACCTGGCGCTGCTGGGACCGCAGGATCCGGCCGACAAATTTTTCGAGGGGACGAAGCCGCTGGAGCTGGCGGAACGGCCGGGTCCGGGGGACACGCTGGACATCTTCCAGGTGGAGGAGAACGGCAACCCGCTGATGACCTCCGGGCCGATCCAGACGGTGGATGTGATTTCCAGCTTTCTGCCGGGCCAGTATTTCCTGACTTACGAGATCAAGGCCTCGCTGCAGAGTGCGGCGAGCAGTTTCACGCTGCCGGCGCTGCGGGGCGGGAAGCTGGCGGGGCTGCTGACGAGCTATGATTCGAAGGACCAGCTGAGCGACGTGATCGCGACCGACATCATTTCCCGCTTCATCAAGGAAGCCAGTGACGGGACCTACAATGGCTTTCCCTCGCTGGGGATCAGCATTGCGCGGACGGAGGATGCGAGCTTTCGCGCGTGGCTGAAGCTGCCGGAAGATGGCGGCGGGCTGTATGTCGCGAACGTGCGCAAGGGCGGCTCGGCAGAGAAGGCGGGGCTGCAGAAGGGCGATGTGATCCTGGCAATGGACGGGCACGAACTGGACCGGCTGGGCTACTACATCGATGAGCACTACGGACGGCTTTTCTGGGGTCATCTGGCCCGTGGCGCGCGCAGCAGCGGGGACAGCATCAAGCTGTCGATCGTGCGGGCGGGGCAGCCGCTGGAGGTGACGGCGACGCTGGAGCGGCGCGACGAAAGCAAGGAGCTGCTGCCGAGCTACACCTATGGCAAGGCGCCGAGCTACCTGGTGAAGGGCGGGCTGATCTTCCAGGAGCTGACGCGGCCGATCCTGAACTCCTTTGGTGAGGACCGGGCGCCGCTGCGGCTGCTGGATGTGTCCGAGAATCCGGAGAAGTACGAGGCACGGGGCAGCCGGGTGATTTTCCTGTCCGGAGTGCTGCCGACGCCGGCGACGGTGGGCTATGAGCCGCTGCGGAACCTGATTGTAAAAAAGGTCAACGGGGTGGCGATCAAGGACATGGCAACGCTGGTGGAGGCCTTCAAAAAGCCGGATGAGAAGGGGCTGCACTCGATCGAGTTCGATGAGGAGAATTTCAGCGTGTATCTGGATGAGAAGGTCGCCACGACGGTGGACGAGCAATTGCTGCAGCGCGGGCTGACGCGGCTGTCACTCACTCCTGCCAATCCCTGACTCATTGCATTGAGAAGACTCGCAATCATCGGAGGCGGACCGGCGGGTCTGCGCGCGGCGGAGATCGCGGCGGCGCGGGGGCTGGAGGTGACTCTCTTCGATGCCAAGCGCTCGACCGGCAGGAAGCTGCTGGTGGCGGGGCGGGGCGGGCTGAACCTGACGCATGGCGAGGAGTTCGCGCGGTTCGTGGAGCGCTATGCCGGGCCCGGGCAGCCGGAGGGATTCTGGCGGCGGGTGCTGGAGGATTTCACGCCGACGATGCTGCGCGAGTGGGCGGAGGAGCTGGGAGTGGAGACCTTTCAACAGCGGACCGGGCGGGTGTATCCGCGCGAGATGAAGGCGGCTCCGCTGCTGCGGCGCTGGGTGGAGCGGCTGCGCGGGGCCGGGGTGAAATTTGCGATGAGCCACCAGTGGAAGGGGCTGATGCCGGGGAAGCCGCTGGAGCTGCATTTCGCGGTGCCGAACGGGCATGACATTCATCTGGCGGATGCGGTGATCCTGGCGCTGGGCGGGGCCTCGTGGCCGGTGACGGGATCGGACGGGACCTGGGTGGAGGCGCTGCGCAGGCTGGGGGTCGGAGTGAACGATCTGGAGCCGGCGAACTGTGGCTGGGAGTGCGAGTGGCCGGCGGAAGTGCTGGCGCTGGCGGAAGGGCAGCCACTGAAGAACATCGCGGTGCGGGCCGCAGGACATGAGGCGGTGGGCGAGCTGATGGTGACGGCCTATGGGCTGGAAGGCGGGGCGATCTACCAGGTGGGGCGTACTTTGCGGGGGATGGAGCGGCCGGAGCTGGCGATCGATTTCAAGCCGGAGCTGACGGTGGGGGATTTGGTGCGCACGATGGAGTCGGTGCGCGTGGATATGGCGGCGGAGTGCCGGGAGCGGTGGCGGCTTTCGGATGCGGCGCATGCGGTGCTGACGTGGGGGATTGGGCCGGTGAGCTTGGAGGAGTTGGCGGCGCGGGTGAAGGCTTGTCCGGTGGGATTGGTGAGGCCGCGACCGATCGATGAGGCTATTTCCTCGGCCGGCGGGGTCAAGTGGGAGGAGCTGGACGGGAACCTGATGGTGCGGAAGCTGCCGGGGGTTTTCGTGGCCGGGGAGATGATCGACTGGGAGGCGCCGACGGGGGGGTATCTGATGCAGGGTTGCTTTGCGACCGGGACGCTGGCGGGGCGGGCGGCGAGTGACTTTCTTGTGGCGTGACAGAAGGTGGCCGGGGCGTGAGGCTCGCGGTTATGGTGCGCTGTTTGTTTCCGCTGTTGCTGTTGGCTTTTTGCCCGTCGCAGGGGGCGGAGCGGGTGCGGCCGCTGATGAAGGATTTCCTGGGGATCAACGGGCATACGGTGCAGTTCCGGCCGGAGCTGTACCGGCCGGTGTGCGGACTGGTGCGGGATTATCACCCGGTGGAGTGGGATCTGGGCAAGGAGACCGGGGTGCTGCCGGGGTTTCCCTCGGCGAAGAACGGGGTGAGCTGGCAGCAGGTGTATGGGAGCTGGAAGGGCTGGCGGATCGATGCGTCGCTGATGTTCGAGAGCATTCCGCGCGAGGGGTGGACGGATCTGGCGAAGGATGCGAGGGCGTATGGGCGGGCGGTGGCGAAGAGCTTCGGACCGGGCTCCCCCACCCCGCTGCTG
>JAQGPE010000427.1 GCA_028293225.1 Akkermansiaceae bacterium
TAAGATCTGGAACGAATATTTCCATCCGGAAGAATACGACGAAGACCCAACAAAGCACGCCCGCCTTCGTGCTAAAGCATACGCAAAGGCCTGCAAAATTAGAGCTCAATTGACCGCTGACACGTTCCACTGCATCGAGGCAGACGCCCTAATCCGGGGTTCCATAGACCCTTCCTCGACCTAATTTTCGCATGCAACTGATTCGCGACTGCCGTCCTGCATGACGTTTTTCCAGCCATTGCTGCTCTGGGGCCTGCTCGCCGCGCTGGTCCCGATCCTCATCCACCTGCTCAACCGCAGGCGGCACAAGACCGTCCCGTGGGCGGCCATGCAGTTCCTGCTGAAGGCGACCCGCGAATCCCGCGGCAAAAAGAAGCTCCGCCACCTCGTGATCCTGACCTGCCGTGCGGCCGGGATCGCGGCGCTGGCCACTTCGGCGGCGCGACCGGTCATGAGCGGGCTTTTCGGCGGAATCGGCGGCGGCAAGCCGGACCTGATCGTGATCCTTTTCGACCGCTCCGCCAGCATGGAGGCGAATCCCCGCAGCGGCACGCTTTCCAAACGCGAACTCGCCCTCGGCCGCCTGCGCGATGCCCTGAAGGACATGGAAGGCTCGCGGGTGGTGCTCGTCGACAGCGCCAGCGGCCAGCCCCAGGAAGTGCCCAGCCCGGAGACGCTCAGCAGCCTTTCGGCAGTCGCCGGCACCGACAGCACCGCCGATATGCCGGGCCTGATGCTGCGGGCCGTCTCCTTCCTCTCGGAAAATCCCGGCCGCTCCGAAGTGTGGGTCGTCTCCGATCTCCAGACCTCGAACTGGCAGCCGCAGAACGATCGCTGGGCTTCCGCCAAGGCCAGCCTCGCAAGCCTGCCCCAGCCACCCGGTCTGCGCATTCTGGCCCTCACCGGCGAACCCGCGCCCAACCAATCCCTGCGCCTCCTGGCTGCCCGCCGGGCCGGAGACCAGGTGCTGCTGGATGTGGAAATCAGCCGCAACGACGACGGCGCCGCCGCGATAAATTTACCACTCACCGCCACCCTCAACGGCCTGGCCAGCACTACCAACGTCACCCTGGAAGGCAGCTCGCTGCGGTTCCGGCGCACGCTCGATCTGCCGCCCGGCAAGGCCCCCGGCTACGGCTGGCTGTCGATCCCCGGCGACGGCAATATCCGCGACAACGTGGCCTTCTTCGCCTACGGACCGCCGCGCCCGGTGAAGAGCCTGCTGGTGGCGCCGCCGGGTGAAGCGGCCGACTACCTGGCCGCCTCCGCCGCGCCGGAGGGCTTCGGATCACAGGCGATCGAGCGGATCGATCCCGCCAACGTCGCCGCACTGGATGCGACCGGCATCGCGGCAATCTTCTGGGCCGCTCCCCTGCCCCAGGGTTCCGCGGCGGAAAAGATCTCCCGCTTTCTCTCCGAAGGTGGCCAGGTGATCTTCTTTCCGCCGCAGCGCGAGGAAAGCCTGACCGAATTTCTCGGCGTCCGCTGGTCGGCGATCACCAAGGCGGCGGAGGACAAGTTCTTCGTGCTCGAAAGCTGGAACCACGACGACGGCCTGCTGCGCGATGGGCTCGACGGCGGCCAGATCCCCGGCGCCCGCATGAAAGCCGTGCAGCGCCGGCTGGCCGAGGGGCAGCTGACCTCGATGGCCAAGTGGGACGACGGCAAGGTCTTCCTGGGCCGGCAGGTGGTCGACCGCGGCACCGCCTGGTTTGCCGGCTCGCTGCCGGACTACACCTGGTCGAACCTCGGCGACGCCGACGTCCTGCTGCCGATGGCCCAGCGCGCCGTGACCGCCGGGGCGGAGCGCTTCGATACCGGCTACCTTGCCGAAGTCGGCAGCAAGGAAGCCGCCACCCGGCCGGGTGAAACGCGTGAACGCATCGACAGCTACGGTGCGCCCGATCCCGCCAATCTTGACTACCAGGCCGGCATCCATCGCTATGGCGACCGCATGCTGGCCCTGAACCACCCCGGCACCGAGGACGACCCGGTGGTCCTGGAGAGGGAGAGCCTCGATCAACTGCTCGACGGCACCCGCTACACTCTGCTGGAAGACCGCGGCACCTCGACCCGGGAAACCACCTACCGCGACCTGTGGCGCGGCTTTCTCATGGCGATGCTCGCTTTCCTGGTCGCCGAGGCCGTGCTGTGCCTGCCGCGCCGTCCCGCCGTCGAACCGCTGCCCGGGGCCCCCGGAGCCAAGCGCCCGCCGTTCTTTCCCTCCTGATTTCCCCGTCGTTTGTCGTTTCACCTCCAGCACCTGTTTTTCTCGCCCTCCACCGGCGCCCTGTGGGCCGGGCTGATTGCGCTGGTGGGCATGGCCGCTCTGTGCCTGATCGCGTGGCGGCGCAGTCCGACGCCAAAGCGCACCGCCCTGCTGGAGGGCCTGCGCTTCTTCTGCACGCTGCTGGTGGTCGCTCTGCTGTGGAAGCCGGAATGGCAGACCGTGACGATCCCGCACACCAAGCCGGAGATCGCGATCCTGTGGGACGCTTCGAAGTCGATGGAAACCACCGACGCCGAACTGCCCCAGCTCTTTTCCCCCGCCAAGGAAGTGGTCTCACGCGCCGAGTGGACCCAGGCGGCCCTGAAAAACCTGCCCTGGGACACCCTGGCCAATGGCGGCGCCAATGAGGTCACCCGCCAGAGTTTCGCCGCCCCCGGGGAAGTCGCGGAAGCCGGCGCCAGCGGCACCGATCTGGCCCAGCCGCTGGAAGACCTGCTGGAGCGCCGCGACAATCTGCGCGCCGTGGTGATGCTCTCCGACGGCGACTACAACCAAGGCGAGCCGCCGGTCGTCGCCGCGCAGAAGATGCTGCGACGGAACATCCCGCTCTTCACCATTCCCGTCGGCTCGAAGAAGCGCCTGCCCGATCTCGACCTCCTCTCCGTGACCGCTCCGGCCTACGGCATCGTCGGGGAAAACGTCCAGATCCCTTTCACCATCCGTTCGTCGCTCGACCGTGAGGTCCGCACCATCGTCCGCCTGCGCGACGGCACCGGCCAGGAAAAGACCAAGGACATCGTGATCGCCCCGGGAGCCGAGACCTACGAGGCCATTCTCTGGAAGATCGAGAAAGAAGGCCCGGCCACCCTGGAGCTGTCCATCCCTCTGGCAGCGGGCGAACGCATCGAGCAGAACAACGCCCGCAAGTTCATCCTTTCCGGCCGGCCGGAATCGATCCACGTGCTGGTGATCGATACCCTGCCGCGCTGGGAGTACCGCTATCTGCGCAATGCGCTTTCCCGCGACCCCGGCGTCGATCTTTCCTGCCTGCTCCTCACGCCCCAGCTCGGCAAGGGCAACGGGCCCGACTACATCCAGGACTTCCCGGAAAAGCCGGAGGAGCTGTCGAAGTACGACGTGATCATCCTTGGCGACATCGGGATCGGCCCCGACCAGTTGACGAAGGAGCAGTGCGGGCTGCTGCGCGGGCTGGTGGAAAGCCAGGCCAGCGGGATCGTCTTCCTGCCGGGCCGCCAGGGCAATCAGTTCACCCTGCTGGACTCGCCGCTGGCGGATCTGATGCCGGTGCAGTTGGACGACACCAACAAGACCGGCTTTGCCGACTCCGTCGCCTCGCCCCTTTCCCTGACCACGGAAGGCCGCGGCTCCCTGCTGACCATGCTGGCCGACACCGAGGAAGGAAATCCGGACGTTTGGCGCAGCCTGCCCGGCTTCTACTGGCACGCCCCGGTGCTGCGGGCGAAGGGCGGCACGGAGGTGCTGGCGGTCCACGCCACCAAGCGCGGCCGCTTCGGCCCGGTCCCACTGATCGTCACCAAGGCCGCTGGCACCGGCAAGGTGCTGTTCATGGGCATCGACTCCGCCTGGCGTTGGCGCCGCGGGGTGGAGGATAAATATCACTACCGCTTCTGGGGCCAGGTCGCCCGCTGGATGTCCTACCAGCGCAACATGGCCTCCGGAGAGCGGGTCCGGCTTTATTTCACCCCCGAGCGCCCGGTTCCCGGCAGCACCGTCACCCTGAATGCCAATGCCTTCGACTTGAACGGCGCACCGCTCCAGGACGGCACGGTGGTGGTCGAGGCCACGGCCCCTGATGGCACCGTCCAGAGCACGGTGCTGGAAAAGAACGCCGGAGCCTGGGGCTCTTTCACCGGCCGCCTCAAGATTTCCCGGCCCGGCTCGTGGAAGCTGCGGGCTTTCGTCCAGAACACTCCCGAAAAGGCGGTCGAGACCGTCCTGCTCGCCCAAGGCATCGATCTGGAAAAAACCGGCCAGCCCGCCCGCCCGGAGGTGCTGGAGGAAATGTCCCGCATCACCAGGGGCCGCATGGTCACCCCGGAGGAACTCGGCGACCTGATGAAGGAGATCCAGTCCCTGCCGCAGCCGAAGCCGTTGGAGAACCGGGTGGCCCTGTGGTCGCACTGGGCCACCGTGGCGGCTCTGGTCGTGCTGCTCGGAGTTTTTTGGACAGGTCGCAAGCTCAGCGGCGTCTTTTAAAGGTCATGACCCCGGTGCTCGCGACACCAGCCATTGACCCGACGCCCCTCCGGCACCATTTTGGCGGCCTCCGCCCGATCCCATGCTCCGCCGCCTGCTCATCGCCATTTCCCTGACGCTGCCTGTCTCCCTTTCCGCGGCAGAAACCCGGCCCGCCGTGATCCCACCGGTCGCGGAGAAGCCGGTGGCGGCGGACCCGAATGCCCCGGCAAAACCTGCCTATCCAGTCACGCCCCCTGCTCCCGCCACCCCGCCGGCGGAGCCCGCGGCCCCGGAAATCCCGGACGATGGTGTCCGCGTCTCGATCCTCGGCTACCACGACTTTTCCGAGACCGACAAGGAGACGGACATGAAGATCCACACCTCCAAGTTCCGTCAGGAAATGAAGGCGTTGAAGGACATGGGCCTGCCGGTCATTTCCATGGCGGATTTCCAGGCCTGGAAGCGCGGCGAGAAGACCATCCCGGAAAAGAGCATCCTCATCACCATCGATGACGGCTGGAAAGCCGTTTACACCGATGCCTACCCGATCCTGAAGGAATACGGCTACCCCTTCACCATTTTCCTCTACAAGAACTACGTCGACGGCGGCGGCCGGGCACTCACCTCGACCATGATCCAGGAGATGCAGCAGAATGGCGCCACCATCGGCAGCCACTCCGTCAGCCACCCCTA